>CAVIWQ010000036.1:8929-13662 GCA_963646605.1 Bacteroidaceae bacterium | reverse complement strand
AGGATACCTGTTGCAAATCATATACCAAAATAAAGGAAAGTATGGCGCAAGTGTTATCTTTTAATGTGCTGGAAATTTTACCGCATGGGATAAAAAAAGGAATTTTCTTTGGCGGCGATACAGAGAAAGAAATTGTATGGACGGATATTGCGGCCGAATTATTTGATAATCGTTTATCTTGTTGGCATTTGTTAATCAGTCACGACTATCTGAAGCATCAAAATTTCTATTTTTCAGCCAATCGCTACTATGGGGAAGAAATGTTATTTATGGTGCCGCTTTTGTTGTCTGCAGCCAAAATAAAATTGCTGCCTGATTTCTTCTATCATTATTGCCGTAATAATACATCATTAATAGCTAAAGATATGTCAGCCAGATTGCAGTTTCTAAATACGGTTGCGGAATTGAAACGAGTTTTGAACACTAAAGCTTGTTATAGAATTTTGAAAGATGGATTTAACAGATGGTGTTGCAAATATGCAGTATATGTCTATAACGATTTATCTGAGAATTTAGCGCAAAGACAAATTCTGTGCAAAGGTTTGCAACGTGTTTTTGAAAATGATATGTACAAAACTTTTAAAAAGAATGTGACCAAGATTTTTCAAGTTAAAATTTTGGGTCTGCCTTTGTTCAAAGCGACAGAGTTTGATATAACAAAAAAAATTTCATTCTGCGGAATTCCGTTGATTTCTATAAAACGCAAAAAATAAAATACCTGATTGAAAAAAGCCTGCTTTTGATATATTTTCAAAATATGTTTCAATATAGGGGAGAAGATAAATGCGTTTGGCTTCAGTGTTAATGATGTCGGTATTCGGTTTTTCATCATTGTGCAATGCCGTTGAGAAACCAATTAACGAAAACAATAAACTCAGCCTTGACATAAGTATATACAATCAAAATCTGGCTCTGGTGAAAGATGTGCGCCGTGTGCCGTTGGAGCAGGGGATCAATGATATAGCATTTGAAGGCGTTGCGTCCAATATCAAGCCCGAAACGGCTATTCTGTATGCCGACGGGCTAAAAGTTTTGGAACAAAATTATGACTATGATTTGTTAACAGCCAACAATATGGTTGATAAATCTGTCGGAACAAGTGTTAAAACCGTGTTGATGAATCCGACAACCGGTGAAAACATTTATAATAAAGCCAAAATTATCAGCGCAACCTACGGAATGCCGGTGCTTGAATTTGATTATGGAATTGAAGCCAATTTTCCGGGGCGTATAGTTTTTGAAAAATTGCCGTCGGGATTACGTAGCAAACCGACTTTGATGGCAAAAGTCGTCAGTGATAAAACAGCGGCAAAAGACTTGTCTTTGGCTTATTTGACCAATGGTATCAGCTGGAAGACAAACTATGTAGCTAAAGTAAACGATGCAGATACACTCAATTTAACCGGTTGGGTGACTATAAATAACGAGTCCGGTGTGGATTATAATAATGCAAAAGTACAACTGGTTGCGGGAAATGTTAATGAAGTGCGCGAGGCTGCGCTTGGTGCGCCGCGTGTTATGATGAAAATGGCCGCGGTTATGGATGCGGCAGCTGAAAGTGCTTCTTCGAATGCAGCTGTTCAGCAAGATTTAAGCGGATACCATCTATATACTTTGCCGGATAAAACAACTATAAAAGACAAACAGACCAAACAAATCAGCCTTTTGGAAAAAAATGGGGTTAAATATAAAAAAGAAGCAAAACTCGATTCACGTTTGTATTTTTCACCGTCGTCAAATTCCAACTTTGAACAAGTTCACCCCGATATGTATTATGTGATGTCTAACAATGAGGAAGATAACTTGGGGCTGCAGCTTCCAGCCGGTGTTATTCGTTTTTATGAAAATGATGATAACGGAAATCTGCAGTTTATCGGTGAAAATTCGATTGCTCATGTTGCAAAAGGCGAGGTTATGCGCCTGCGTTTGGGGAGTTTTGTAAATATTTTTGCTAACGGAAAAATCAAACAGATTCAAAAATTGTCGGAAGAAAAGCCTATAAAAGACGGAAACCGCTGCAATAATGTAAAATCAATATATCGTTATGAAAATGAAATTGAGATTGTTAATTCCGGTAAAACTGCTCAAGAATTTGTATATACGCAGAATTTGCCTAAAGATGCGACGGTTTCGGCAGAAAATATTAAAGGAAATCTGAAAAATGCCGGTGCTTATGAATGGCGTTTTTCCATACCGGCCGAAGGCAAGCAAATTTTGTCGTTTGCCGTTACGGCTCCTAATGAACGCCGAGTTTGCGAATAGCGTATTTTTGAAAAACAGCTTTTTTAATCGAAAAGCTGTTTTTTTTATTAAGATGCAAAAAAACATCTTGACTTTGAGTTCACTCTAAGAATTAAGTTATGATTGTTAAGCTACAATTATTTATTCGAAGGAATGAAAATATGAAATTTCTTAAATATATATTGGCAGCGCAAATGTTGTTCTACTCAACATCTGTTTATGCTCAGGAAGGAGAAATGTCTATGAACAGAGAACAAAAAACAAATCTGGTTTATGAGGAACTTTTTGCTTCTAAACGCAGCGCCAGTCCGACAGATCCAGAATTTATGGAAATTTTGCAGCATTTTATTTTCGGTGAAGTCTTTTCTGTCGGGCAGTTGGATAATAAGACCAGAGAATTGATAACGGTTGTGTCTTTAACAACCTTGCAGACTTTGCCGCAGCTTAAAGCTCATATTAATGCGGCGTTAAATGTAGGAAATTCGCCGTTGGAGGTGCGTGAAGCTATTTATCAGTGTGCACCGTTTATAGGCTTTCCGCGCACATTAAATGCCATAGGTGTTTTTAATGAGGTTATGAAAGAACGCAATATAGCTTTGCCTTTGGATAATGCCGGAACAATCAATGAAGAAAACCGCCACGCTAAGGGAAGTGAAATTCAAAACAAACTTTATGGTGATGAAATCAAAAAAGCCATGCAAAATCTGCCTGAAACTTATCGAAACGCTGTTCCTGATATTGTAACGGATTTCTGTTTTGGTGATTTTTATACGCGCGGTGTTTTAACACTTCAGCAACGTGAACTTTTATCATTAACAGTTTTAACCGCTTTAGGAGCCGAGAAACAGCTGTATGCTCATATTGTGGGTAATTTAAAAGCCGGAAACGACAAAAATACATTATTGGCGGCAATGGTTCAGGCTATTCCGTATATTGGTCTTCCAAACGGTTTAACGGCAATTAATTTAATAAAAACAGCCGATGTCGAAAATTATCAGACAATTTATAAATAAAAGGAGAATTAAATGAAAAAAATATTAATGTTGGGAGCGGCGCTTTGGGCAGCATTGTTTGCACAAAATACTCAGGCAGAACCGCAAAAGGAGTTGAAAAATATGAATCAAAAGATTTTAATTGCTTACTATTCATACAGCGGAAATACAAAAGAGGTTGCACAGGCTATTCAGTCTGTCACCGGAGGTGATTTGTTCGAAATCAAAGCAAAAGGAACCTATCCGGATGCCTATCGTCCGATGACAGTGCAGGCCAAAAAAGAAATTGAAGAAGGTTTCCGTCCTGAATTATTGTCTGATGTTGATAATATTTCTCAATATGATGTTATCTTTTTAGGTTCTCCAAACTGGTGGGGAACAATTACACCGCAGGTCAGCAGTTTTATAGAAAAACACAATCTTTCGGGAAAAACGATTATTCCGTTTATTACCCATGGCGGCGGCGGTGTGCAGAATACCGTCAAAAATATGTCGGCTCAGTGTGAAGGCTGCAATGTTAAAGACAATGCTTGGGTAGGGTATGGAAACAGCGTTTCCGGACTGGAAAAATGGTTGAAAACCTTAGGCTTTGAAAAGTAGTTTTTAAGCGAAAAAGCTTTGTTGCATAAAAAAACTATCCTTTTTTAAAGGATAGTTTTTTTAGTTCTATATACTTGTATATATATGTTGAATTTTCCGGTGGCAGGAGTATGATAATTTTTGTCAGGAGAATTTGAATGGACAAAGTTTCTGTTATTATGCCGTTATATAACAACCAATCTTTTGTGGAAGCGGCGGTAAAATCGGTTCAGCGCCAAACATACCAAAATTGGGAGTTGTTGATTGTGGATGATGCTTCAACGGATAATTCGTTGGCTGAAGTACGCAAATTGGCAAAAACAGATGCCCGTATAAAAGTTTTTGCTTCCGAAAACAATCAAGGAGTCAGCGCAAGCCGCAATTTTGCTCTTGAACACGCAAGCGGCCGCTATGTGGCTTTTTTGGATTCCGATGATTTGTGGTCAAAACATAAATTAGCTAAGCAAATTGATTTTATGAAACAAAATAATGCGGCTTTGTCCCATACGGCTTATGCCTTTATGAATGAAGATGGAAAGATTAAACACAGCGGAAAAGTCAATGTTGATAAAAATGTTGATTTGGCAAAATATATGAAAACCACACAGATAGGAATGTCTTCGGTCATGGTCGACCGCCGGCAAATTCAGTCAATTCACTTTCCAGATGACAGAAAACTGTGCGAAGATGCGCGCGTATGGATGGGGTATATGCGGGAAGGTTATAATTTCAGCGGATTGAATGAAGTGTTGTCGCTTTATCGTATCAGAGATAAACAGCTCAGCAAAAACAAAGTTAAAATGGCGGCAAACACCCTGCAAAGATATTGGAACGAAAAAAATCTTCCGTCATATAAAAGACTGTATTATTTTTTGCATTATGCCTGCAACGGCGTGGAAAAACGTTTGCGTCCGACCAAAT
>CAVIWQ010000036.1:0-8919 GCA_963646605.1 Bacteroidaceae bacterium | reverse complement strand
TGGATATGAAAACAGTTATTAAAAACTTTGAAAACGAAACGGGGCGGTAAAATGGCTGATAAAACGAACGCTATGCGTAAATTAGACAGTATGAAAATTGCGTATAAAGAATATTTTTATACCAATGCCGTCAGTGGCATAGAAGTGGCGACTGAATTGGGAGAAAATCCCAAACAGGTTTTTAAAACGCTGGTGACGGTGGCAAAGTCGGGCGCGCATTATGTTTTTTTGATTCCAGTTGCGGAAGAGTTGGATTTGAAAAAAGCGGCGGCAGTTGTCGGCGAAAAAGCTGTTGATATGCTAAAATCCAAAGATTTACTGGGGTTGACGGGATATATCCATGGCGGTTGTTCACCGATAGGAATGAAAAAATTTTTTCGCACCACTATCCATAAATCGGCTGCAGACTTTGCCACAATTATATTCAGCGGCGGAAAAATAGGCTTTCAAATTGAACTGAGTCTAGCTGATTTGAAAAAAGTTATTCCTTTTGAATTGGCGGATATCATCAAATAATTTGTTGCATAAAATTTTAAGGTTCATACAATAAATGCATATTAATTTTTTTGAAAGGATATGCAGATGGAAGCTATTGCCGTAATTTTGTTATTAGTGATTATTACCGCAATTTGTTCCTCTGTCGTTATTGTGCGGCAGGGACATGAATATACGGTTGAATTTTTAGGACGTTATACACGTTCGCTTGACCCCGGATTTCATATTTTGATACCGATTGTTGAACGTATCGGCGCTAAAATTAATCGTATGGAACAGGTTTTGGATGTTCCGTCGCAAGAAGTTATTACGCGTGATAATGCAATGGTTACCGTTGACGGGGTTTTGTTTTTTCAAATTCAACAAGCCGCTAATGCCGCTTATCAGGTAAGAGATTTGGATCAGGCTATTTTGAACTTGATTATGACCAATATTCGTACGGTTATCGGCGGAATGGAAATTGACGAACTTTTGTCGCAGCGTGATTCTATAAATCATCGTTTGCTTGCTGTTGTCGATGAAGCAACTATCCCTTGGGGCGTTAAAGTGACCCGTGTTGAAATTAAAGATATTACACCTCCGCGGGATTTAATCGATGCTATGGCGCGCCAAATGAAAGCCGAACGAGAAAAACGCGCAAGTATACTTGAGGCTGAAGGCATCCGCCAATCCGAAATTTTGAAATCAGAAGGTGAAAAACAGTCGCGTATTTTAGCGGCAGAAGGTGAAAAAGAAGCTGCTTTTCGTGCGGCGGAGGCCAGAGAGCGTGCGGCTGAAGCTGAAGCAAACGCCACAAAAATGCTGTCAGAGGCAATTAATGACGGCAACGGCAAAGCTTTGAATTATTTCTTGGGCTTAAAATATGTTGAGGCTTTACAAGGAATTGTAACTTCTCCCAATCAAAAACTTTTGATGCTGCCGGTTGATACCCAAAATCTGATGAGTTCTCTTGCCGGTATTGCCGAAGTTGCTAAAGAAGTGCTTAATGATAAAGACGGGAAAAAATAATGTCGTATTTGCAGTGGTTGTCCATAGGTTTGGTTTTGGTTTTGCTGGAATTTATAGTTCCTGGAACCTATTTGGTATGGTTTGGCTTTTCGGCGTTTGTCATGGCAGCGGTTGTAAGTCTTATAGTGCTGAATTTGACAGAGCAGGTAGTCGTTTTTTCAATAATTTCTGCTGTTTTTGCAGTTGTCGGACTTTTTGTGTATCGTAAGGTTATCAGCAAATTGAATTCTCTGCAAAAAACACCTCAGCTTAATGATTTGTCAAGCCGCTGTGTTGGACATAATTTTAAACTTATACAAGATACTGTTGACGGCCGCTCAAAAGTTGCCGTTGGAGACGGAGTTTGGCTGGTTGAATGTCAGGATGGCTTAAAAGCCGGAGATATGGTTAAAATCATTTCAGTCAAAGACGGCGTTGTTTTAGTTGCCGAAAGCAAAATTAAAGAATAACTTAAATTTAGGTTTTCGATGATACAAAAAAATCTCCGTTCTGATTAACGGAGATTTTTTGTATCAATTATCTGATTTTATTTTTTTGATAATGTTATCAATCATTTTTTCATCATAACTGTACGGGATGTGAGGAGCTTTTCCATTTTCTATTTTTTGTAAAATCGCGCTCTTATCAATTTCACCACTGTTGTCTTTTAATGAAACAGCATGATTCCATTGAAAAACGGCTTCATCGTAGCGTCCGCTTTCCCAATAAGCATCGCCCAAATGGTCATAAATTATTGCTTCGGAAGGGGCTAAATCAGAAGCTTTTTCCAAATATTTTATGGCAAATTCATATTGCCCGATGTTATAAAAGGCCCACCCGAGACTGTCAACAATGGTTCCTTCATCGGAAGATTGCAGGTAAGCATCAACAATTAAAGTAAAGGCCTCTTCAATATTTTCATTGTTTTGCAACAAAGTGTAGCCTAAATGGTTTTTGATGATTTGGTTGGGATTCATCGTTAAAACTTTACGAAAAGCTTCTTCAGCTTTGTCGTTTTGCCCATTGGCAGCATAAGATATTCCCAAAACAAAGACGGTTGACCAGACTTTATATTGTTTTTCCTTAGGATAAAAATCCAATGCTTTATTATAATAGATAATCGCGTCTTTGTAGCGTTTGGTCATCCGCATAATTTCACCCAAACTGGTATAAATATCGGGATTGGGCTGATAAGATTGCAGCAATTGTCTGAGAATTGTTTCCGCTTCTTTATATTTTTCCATTTTGGTATCGTTTTTTGCAATTTGGAACAATGCGGAATAGTAACTGTCCTGTTCGGGAGTAATTTGCGCATAAATTTCATTTGCTTCTTTATAAAGTTCTTTGCTTTCCAAAATAGAGCCCATTAAAATTTTTGGCAAATCGTTTTTGGGATTTGCATAGTTTGCCAAAGAGGCAAACAATAAAGAAATTTCTTCCGTGGCATTCTCTTGCTGTAAAATCAAAGCAATTCCGAATAATGAATCAGACATGCCAACGGAAGCGTCTGAAAGAACTGGAGCAACCGACGAGTCTGATTTTGTGAGCTTTTCGGATAAGTTTTTCATAATCAGATTATTTTCATTGCCGGCGACGCTTAAAGCCTGCTTTATTTTTTGCGGGTTATTAGTTCTGAGGTAAAAATTGGAAATAACGCGGGCTGGAAAAACGGATAATTCCATTCCTTTTATTCCCATTAATAAAGTATAATATTTGTCTGCCTCTTCATTTTTTCCGAGATAGTCGCTTACAGCGCCGGCATGAAACAGGTACATTGCCGTAAATACTTTGTTTTTATGCAGCGGTTCCAACGAGTTTAATGCTTTTTCATAATCTTTCTTACCGGCATAAATCCATGCGTTCATCAAAGGGTTAAAAATTTCGCGCGAAAAATCATTATTGCAGGATTTTATGTCTTGCAATGCTTCGTCATATTGTCCCTTTTTTGCCGAATGAACTGCTTTTATCGTTTTAATAAAAGGACTTTTATCATTATTTTTCAATGCTTCATCGGCATATTTTACGGCTTCGTCTACGCGTCCTTGAGAAGTTAGCATTATGTAGAGTTGACTGGAGAGCATTTGCTTTTGAGGGGCTTTTTCAGCGGCAAGCATATAATAATCAGCCGAAGTATTTAAATCATGGCGGATATGGGCAACTCGACCGGCTAAATAAGCGCCGTAAGTGCTGGACGACGCTGTTTTGGGCGATTCGGTTTCTGTTTTTACAAGAGGCTGCGGTGTGACTGTACAGCATACATTTGCAAAAATAACGCCCGACAGAATAGCTATGAGAAAAGCTGTTTTTTCCATTTTATAAAATGCTCCCATTGAAAAACTTCTGCTATTTTAGTCAAAAGCAATAAAGAGTACAACAGAAAAGATATTAATACGATAATTTTTGTTTGCAAAAAATAAAGGAAAAGCATAGCATAAACTTTATGATGAATGAAAAAGAACTTTTAGAATGGTACATATCCGCCGGCGTCGATGTGATTTGCGGTGCCGAGCCTTTTGTGGCCGCCGCTAAACCGCAGCCGGCGGCTGTGGCTGTTTTGTCCGCCGATACGCGTCCGGCAATTACTGATTTGGCGCAAATGAGCCTTACGGCTTGCAAAAATGCCCGCGATATATGCGAAAAAGCTGAAACATTGAAAGAGCTTGCCGAAAAAGTGGATTGTTTCGAAGGCTGTTCGCTGAAATTGACAGCTAATAAAACGGTTTTCGGTGATGGTAATGAGCATGCAAAGATTTTGTTTGTCGGGGAAGCGCCGGGGGCTGATGAAGATCGTTTAGGCAAGCCTTTTGTCGGAAAAAGCGGACATTTATTGGATAAAATGCTTTCTTCTATCGGACTTGACCGCGCAGATTGCTATATTACCAACATTTTAATGTGGCGTCCTCCTGGGAATCGCACTCCGACAAGCGCTGAAGTGGCTGTATGTCTGCCTTTCTTGAAAAGAAAAATTGAATTGATTAAACCTGAAATTATTGTGGCGCTGGGAGCTCCGGCTGCCAATGCGTTGTTAGATACGGAAGATTCAATTTCGAGAATCAGAGGCAAATGGCTTGAATATGCTTCCCGTCCGGGAGAAAAAATTCCTTTGCTGCCGATGTTTCATCCGGCATATCTGCTGAGAAATCCGGCACAAAAAGCAAAAACGTGGAATGATTTGCTTAAATTGCAGAAAAAAATGTTAAATAGTTAGCTTTTTTTTCATAAATTGTTGGCAAATTAAAATATATGAATTATTATAAACTAAATTTAAAAACAACTTTTGAGGAATTTACAATGAGTATCAGCAAAACGGTTATGGGTTTGGCAGCAACAGTTTTAGCAGTTGCAAATATTAATGCAGCCAATGCGGCGGCGACACAATCAAAAGATAATGCTGTTTTATTTAAAATTCACGACATTAATCCCGTTAAAAATAATGAGGGCGAAGTTGTCGGATGTGATTACAGCGCCACTTTTTATAACCGTTCGGATATGACAATCCGTAATGCAACAATTGATTTGGGTTGGAAAGACAAAGCTATCGGCGATGTTATAGAGCAAGAGAAAAAAGAAGACGCTGCTAAAAATAATTATCGCGGCAGACGTGCCCGCAGCGTTACGGAACGCACAACAGATAGAGATGTTTCGGCTTTGTTGGAAGTTCCTACCATTAAACCAGCAAAACAAGTCGTTGTAAAATCAAGAGTAAATACAGACAGATGCTTTTTGTTGATTGATAATGTCGATTTTAACGTAAAGTCATGCAATGCAGAGTCTGCAGCCGGTTCTGTCGATGGTGCTAAAAGACGCGGCGGCGATAGCGCTTGCAATCGCTTGTTCTCGTTTGTTTCTCCCGAAGATCCGCAGTACTACCTTGAATTTAAGGCTATTACCGTAGACGAAGAAAAAGCTGAAATTGAAGAGCAGCGCCAAAAACAGAAAAACGAAACTGACGGTATGTACAAGAAAGCTGTTTCGGCAATTGATGCAACAAACTCAATTGTTTCCGGAATTAAATAACCACTACGGAAAGAGAGAAGCCAATGCGTATGAAAAATAAATTGGCGACAGGTGCCGTTATTGCAGGAGTGCTGATGCCATTGGTATCAGCACAGGCACAGTTTTTTGACAGCGGTAATATGACTTCTCAACACAAAGAGGAGACGTTGCAACAGCAAAATATTGCAACACAAAATACAGAACCTGCAACTGAGCAAAATACAGCAACGCAAACAGAACAACCGGTCAGACAGCAAAGACAGGTCACACCGTTTGAGTATGGCGGTCAGCAGTTCGGCAATCAAGCAAAAGCTACAGCAGCAGCGGCTAATAATATAAACAATCGTCCGAAAATCACATTCAGTTCCAATAAGAAAAAAGAAGATCATGAACTGATTATGATGTATATGAAAGACTTTAATGTTTACCGCAGTCCTTCCGGACAGACGCGTTGTTCTGTACAGTTTGCTATTGTTACGACTCTGCCTGTAAAGCTGTCAAATATCAGCTATCGGCTCCAATGGCCGAAGATGGATACAGTCCTCAGTTTTAATGATGTTCAGCCGCAGGTCGAAAACCATTTTAATTATTCGTTGCTTGGCGACGGCTGCTATACAATGGACAAAACTCCCAATATTGTTATTAATCGTTGCCGAGTAAAAGGTATGTCGCAGCGTGCTTGCGCCAGCAAAGTTAGATGGATTACCCGCGCTTATTGATGTGGAATAAAACGTGCTAAAAAAAATGATAATATTTCTGTTTTGTTTGTGTCTTGCTTGGCAAGCACAGGCGAACAGTGATAGTTTTGACATTATTGATGAACCGTTATATAATCAGGTATTAGAAAAAACATCAACAACCGCAAGGGATATAAAATTATATAAACTTATATTTGCGGCTTTGCGCCAAAAAGATGTTGAAAAAGCCGATGAATTAACTGCAAAATTAAAAAGTCCCGTTTTATTGGGGCACGTGCTGGCACAAAAGTATTTGGCAACGCCATATCCGACAAGTTATACCGAATTGATAAAATGGCAAAAAAAATACAGTCAATTGCCGCAAAAAACAGCTATTGCCGCTTTGGCAAAAGTTAAAGCCCCTGGGTATAAGCCTAAAAAATCTAAACCTCAGCCTAAAAAACTATATGCGCCGTATGATTGGTTTAAGGATAGTTATAATTATCTGAAACCGGCTGATAGAAAATATGTCAGACATAATGTTGAAGAGTTTTTAAAAGCTATTCGCAAGACGGATAATAAAAAAGCCGTGTCGATTATGCAAGACTACAAATTCAGAATGACTATTCCCGACCGCCAATATGATGCTATGAGTGCGGTGCTTGCCGCTTCGTATTTTTATGAAGGCGAATATGAAAATGCTCTGAAATGGACAGACAAAGCTGTTCGCCGCAGCAAGGAACCAACCGCCGCTTGGTTTGCGGGAATGTCGGCATGGCAGTTAAAGAATTATGCCAAATCCGCTCAATCTTTTGCTCAGCTGGTAAGTTTTGACAATAAGGATAAATGGCTGATAGCTTCGGCTGCTTATTGGGCTTATCGTGCTAACTTAAAAATGGGTAAAACAAAGGCTGCAATTTCATTTTTACGCAAGGCAGCAGCAAATAAACGTACATTTTACGGTATTTTAGCTCGCTATCAACTTGGAAGACCCGTTGAATACAATTGGCAGATTGAAGCGCATTTTAATAATCTTTTGGACAATGCCTATCAAGAAGAATTGTTAAAGTCTGACTCTATATGTCGGGCAATATTATTGCTGAAAGTCGGAGAACCGGATTTAGCGGAAGACGAATTGCGAAAAAATTATTCAAAATTCAATGTTCATCAAAAAGAATTGGTTATGTTTTTGAGCAGTCAATACAGTTTGGCAAATTTAAGCCTGTTGTTGGCTGACGGACTTAAAAATTATGAAAAACGCCGCAATTATGACGGCTTTCTTTATCCGTATCCTGACTGGCAGCCGGATGACGGTTGGAAAGTCAATCAATCATGGATATGGGCTTTGGTGCGTCAAGAATCGTTGTTTTCGGCAAGGGTTCGCAGCCATGCCGGTGCTTGCGGTTTAATGCAGGTAATGCCGGCAACCGCAGCCAATGTAACCAAAAATAAAGAATATAAAAAAGGCTGCCGTCTTTTGTTTGATAAAAAACATAATTTGCAGATAGGGCAAAATTATGTTGATATTCTGCTTAACAATGAAGATGTCGGCGATAATTTGTTCTTTTTGGCGGCCTCGTATAACGGCGGTCCGCACAATGTAAAAAAATGGGCAGGGCGTTCAAATTATGATAATGATCCGCTGCTTTTTGTGGAAATGATACCATGGCGCGAAACCAGATTATATGTTAAGAAGGTGGTTGCCAATTATTGGATTTATAATTCGCGGCGCGGACAAAAAAGCCAAAGCTTAGAACAATTGAGCAAAGGGCAGTGGCCGCGCTTGGATTGATATTTTCTTGAAAATTCAAAACATAAAGTTTTTAAGCTTCTAGAATTTTTTTGTAAAATATAGACAAAATTTAAGTTGCTAAAACATAAAGATAGTGCTATATTAATAACTGATAAAATATTTTTCTGTCTGTTTTATGTTTAATTATTTCTTGATCATATCAAATTTTTTTGAGTTTGATAATGGAATAACTGTAACTTATTACGGATAAAGCATTGTTGAATTTAAAATTTTTTTATTATGATCGCAAATTTGATTTTCGGCTTTTTCTTGTTCTGCATTATCTTAGGTATCGCAAGAGCAATATTTATGGGGTTATTCGAGCGCTTGTTTGAGATGTACGGAGGTTTCTGGGGCACTCTTGTAGCGTTTGCTATCAATGCATTCGAGTTTTGCTTTATTTGCTGGCTCGTAAGTTTCATCATCCCTGGTGTTGATTGGGCATTGGGTTTAACTCTTGGTCCGATATATACTATATATTGTTGGATCTTTGATAAAGAAAACAAACTGCTTTCTTTGTGGTTTGGAGCTTGAAATTAAAGAAAAAAGACTGTTGCTTTACGGCAACAGTCTTTTTTTGTGTTTTTGATATGCAAATAAGTGCATATTTTAAATATTTAAGATGAATTAAATAAAAAATGCAATAAAGTACACGCCGTTTGTAATCTAAAAACAGGAGAAAATATTAATGTGGGCTGTTTATGCTTTGCTGTCCAGCTTGTTTAGCTGCGCGTACTATTTCGGCAATCAGATGTCTAAAGTGGCTCCGAACATATTTATGTTTTATCGCGGAGCGGTTCCCGCGATTTTATTGCTGCCGTTGTTGCCGATAGTTGATTTTATACCAAATTGGCAATTTTATGTGGTTTGCATTTTGCAGGGAGCTATTATTTCTTTTATTGATTACCGTAATTTCAGAGCAATGAGAACTTGGGGGGCTGAAACAATATCGTCAATTCATCCGTTTAATAT
>CAVIWQ010000035.1:11541-13718 GCA_963646605.1 Bacteroidaceae bacterium | reverse complement strand
TAAGCTCTTTGGAACCACGCGCCTAGCGCGTGGTTTTCTTGACACACAATAAAAATCTTACATCTTATAGGTGTAAGATTTTTTCGATACCCGTATTCGACTTTTACTATCTACCCATATTATATTTTTTGTGTTTAGATTGATATAAACCAAATCATATAAGGAGGAAAAAATGGCACGCGCATTAAAAAACAAACATATACAAAATTGTTGTTCTCGAGATATTTTGTTGATTGATAAAATCTATCAAAGTTTTGAAGCGTTAGAAGAAACACTAGGAAAATTAAAATTGGAAGAGCCTTTGTTTATCACTTATATGGCAAAGAAATCTTTCGCGGATAAAGTTTTCAGTCAAATAAAACATTACCGCGAAAGAATCCAAGCTCAAAAATATCTTAATTAATTATTCCCGCTTCCAGCTTGTTCCCTGAGGCGTATCTTCCAAAAGAATACCAGCTTCTTTTAACTGGTTGCGAATAGCATCAGCCTTTGCCCAATCTTTGTTTTTCTTAGCTTGCAGACGTTCTTCAATCAAAGCTTCTATTTGCTTTTCATCAACTTTTCCGTCCTGCGAAGCTCCCTTAAACCAGATTTCGGGATCTTGATACAACAAGCCTAAAACACCGGCACTGGATAAAAGCAATGACTTATACTTTTGCTGTTCGTTAATCTCCTGAGCTTTATTAAGGCTGTTTGCAATTTCATGCAAATAGCTGATTGCCAAAGGGGTATTAATATCATCAGCCAAAGCAGCAACAACCCTTTCATCTGGTTCAACCTCTGCCGACGGAACATCTTTAACTCGAAGCAAAGCATTATAAAATTTATCCAGAATTTGTTTTGCCTGTTTTAAGCCATCAAATGTAAAATTAAACGGTTGATGATAGTGCGTGCTGATAAATAGTAAACGCAGCGCTTCTGCCGGATATTTTTCAATCAATTCATTTACGGTATAGAAATTGCCTAACGATTTTGACATTTTAACACCGTCCACCATTAACATGCCGGCATGCACCCAATAACGTGCAAAAGTTTCTCCGGGGTGAGCACATAAAGATTGCGCGCACTCATTTTCATGATGAGGAAAAATCAAATCAGAGCCGCCACCGTGAATATCAAAAGAATTTCCTAAATATTTCGAACTCATTGCCGAGCATTCCAAATGCCATCCCGGACGTCCATAACCCCAAGGACTGTCCCATCCAGGCTGTCCAGCTTCCGATGGTTTCCATAAAATAAAATCGGCAGGATTTTTCTTATAATCCGCAACTTCAATTCTGGCGCCTGCCAGCATTTCTTTCATACTGCGGCCGGACAAAAAACCATAATTCGGCATAGAATCGACAGAAAAAAGAACATGCCCTTCAGCCTCATAAGCATGACCGTTGTCCAACAGCTGTTGAACCAACTCAATCATTTCCTGCACAAACTCTGTTGCACGGGGACGAAAATCGGGATCTTTGACATTCAAAGCATGCATATCTTCAATATACCATTGATATGTTTCCGATGTAATTTCGCTGATTGGTTTGCCTGTTTGTTGATGTTTATTTAAAATTTTATCATCAATATCCGTAATATTCGATACATAGGTCACATGTTTATCACCGTATATTTGACGCAAAACACGATTTAACACATCAAAAACGACAGCGGATTTGGCGTTCCCTAAATGTGCTCTGTCATAAACAGTCGGACCGCAGACATACATTCTGACATTATCGGCATCTATCGGAATAAACTTATCTTTTCTTTTAGTCAGCGTATTATGCAGATATATTTCCGTCATTTTTCCTCCTATGCCTGATTACCATTCAAGCGTTTTTCAGCACGTTCAAAACCTATTAAAGGCAACAAAATTTTAAGTTCAGGACCATCATCCAAAGCTGTTAAAGCTTTGCGCAATGGGTGGAACAAAGCTTTGCCGCGGCGGTCAGTTTTTTGCTTAATCTCATTTATCCATAAATTAAATGTTTCAACATTCCAAGGCTCTGCCGGCAAAAGCGAAGCTGCAAGTTCCGTTAGTTCCTTGTCTTCCATAACCGGAGTTACGGGACAACGGCAAATTTTCTGCCATAATTCACAATCAGCAACAATATTAAGATTTCCGCGGACAGCGTTCCAAAATATTTCATCGACGTCAACTCTGCTGCTAATTAGACTGTACGGCATATTAC
>CAVIWQ010000035.1:1783-11531 GCA_963646605.1 Bacteroidaceae bacterium | reverse complement strand
GCATATTACGAACCATATGGGTATTGAAATGTTCCAAATCCGCTTCTGAAAACTTCGGCTGGGAACGTCCCAATTTATTAAAGTCGAGTGTTTTTGCCAAACTTTCTAAATCATAAAAAGGCTCAATTGCTTCTGATGTTCCGAGTTTTGCAAGATATGAGCATATTGCCATGGCTTCAACACCGCGAGCACGTAAATCCAAAACGCCTATACTTCCCAAACGTTTAGAAAGTTTTCCTTCCTGACCGGTTAAAAGCGGCAGGTGCGCAAAAACCGGAATTTTACCGCCGATAGCTTCAAACATCTGAATTTGAGCAGCCGTATTGGTCACATGATCTTCACCGCGCACGATGTGGGTAATATTAAAATCACTGTCATCAATCACAGACGGCAAATGATACAAATAGCTGCCGTCAGCACGAATAATAACCGGATCGCTTAAATTTGAGGCCTCATAACGGCAATCACCGCGCACCAAATCATGCCAAAAGATTTCGCCGTCATTAAGTTTGAAACGATAATGAGGACGACGGCCTTCAGCTTCATAAGCAGCAATTTGTTCTGCTGTCAATTTGAGTGCTCCGCGGTCATAAATCGGCGGCAAACCTCTGGTCATCAGTTTTTTACGCATAAGCTCAAGTTCTTCCGCGGTTTCATAGCAAGGATAAATCCGGCCTTCGGCAATTAATTTTTCGGTTACTTCACGGTAGCGTTCAAATCGAGCAGATTGACGTGCCTCGCTGCTCCACGACAGTCCAAGCCAATTTAAACTTTCACGTATAGCTTTTTCATATTCCGGCTTGGAGCGCTCTTTGTCCGTATCATCAATTCTAAGCATAAACTCACCGCCGAGTTTTTTTGCCAATAACCAGTTAAAAATTGCCGTACGGGTATTGCCGATATGCATATATCCGGTTGGCGAAGGAGCAAATCTTACTTTTATTGCGCTCATTTTTTAATTCCCCATTTATAAAACTAACTGGTGATTGTATAAGCATACAAAAGCAAATTCAAGGACTTTTTAATAAAAAACCCGCTTTTGAAAGCGGGTTTTGAAGTTTATTATTTATCTGCAGCAACCTTCTTTTTGGGTGAAGCTTTTTTGGAAACTGTTTTTTTAGCAGAAACCTTTTTAGCTGCTGCTTTCTTAGCCGCAGTCTTAGCTGTTGTTTTCTTTACAGACGTTTTCTTGGTCACTGTTTTCTTAGCAACAGTTTTCTTTGCTGCTGTTTTCTTTTTGGTTGTTTTTTTACCAGCCTTTTTCTTTGTCAATTTTGTTTCAGTCCATTTTTTTGAAACAGCAATGGCGTCATCCAAATCTTTTTCTTTGCACAGACCTATCGCCACAGGATTTTTCGGACGCAAATCAGCCATATCACGATGAGTTCCGTTACGGAGAGCCATAATAGTAGGTTTGGTCGTACCGATTAATTTACAAATTTGCGAATCAATAATTTCCGGACAATTGCGTAAAACCCACAAAATTGCACAAGGTTTGTCACTGCGCTGAGAAGGCGATAGAACCTTTTTGTTTTTACTGTTTAGAGCTTTAACATTTCCTTCTGGTTCAATGGAAACTAATACTGCATTTTTATCAGCTTCACAACGGGCAATTTCTTCCATTGTAAGCTGTCCTGCCGCAACAGGATTCAATCCTACGATATTTGCAGCAACATCACCATCGGCAATTGCCTGAACTTCCAGCTCGTGAAGTTCGCAGAATGCGCCGATTTGTTTAAAAGTCAAAGTTGTGTTTTCCACCAGCCATACAGCGGTGGCTTTGGGCATTAAAGGTGCTGTCATTTTTTTATCCTTTCTATTTGCAAATAGCCTAGCAAAGCTAACAAAAAACCCACGTTCTCTATTTGAACGCAGGTTAATCGAAAAAAATTAATATAGTCTTAAAATATTAATTTGAAGTTTTGATGCCAAAAGCGCCAAACTTATTTTTGAATTTCGACAACTGTCCGCCGGTATCAACCAAACGATGAACACCTGTCCATGCCGGATGAGATTTAGGATCAATTTCCAAATTCATCTTATCTCCGGCTTTACCCCAAGTAGTTTTGGTCGAAAATACGCTACCATCAGTCATAACGTATGAAATTTCGTGATAATCCGGATGAATACCCTTTTTCATCTTATTTTACTCCATGTAAATTTTGCTTAGTTACCGCTCTTATACATTACAGTTTTAATTATTGCAAGCACTTTTTAAAATATTTTTTACTTTTAATAACTGACTAAAACATTGTTTTGAAAAGAAGCATCTTCCGTATTTATAATTTTAACGCTAAAGCTCTTCAAACCTTTTGCCAACAGCCAGCCTCTGACCGCAACAGCTCTGTTCAAGCTCAATCTTTTACGGGCAAAACCGCTGTCTTCCTCGTTGTAATTATAAGCTTCAATTGTTATTTTTTCTTGATTCTGAAGATCAATTTTATTCAAAAACAGAGTGAGAGCATCGGTAATTTCAGCATCCAATTCTGCCGAATTATCTGTAAAATAAAGCATTGCTGAATTTTCTCCCACTTTAGAAACTTCTCTTTTTTCATCATTTTTTTCCTTAGAAGTTTCATCTGTGCTTATCTGCTTATCCTCTGTTTCAGCCACAACAGCTTCTTCTGCTTTTTTCGGTTCAGGTTCTGCAATCGGTTCCGGTGCAGAAAACAAAGATTCGCCTTCCGTTTTCAAGGTTTCATTTTTGGGTTCTGCAGTCGGTTCAACCGGCTTTTGCAAAACCGGCTTCTCCGGTTCTGCTGTTATCTTATCTTCAAGTTGTTCTGTTTTCAGAATTACCGCTTGTTTTTCTTCTTTTGACTCAGAAGGCAAAACTTTTTTTGCTTTGAGAATGTTTTTTTCCGGTTTCCGAACAGTTTTTTTACTTTTAGACTTTTCAGCTTTCACGGATTTTTTCTGCACTGAATTTTTTTTAACCTTATCAGCTGATATTTTTTTTGCAGCCGATATGGCATTTTTTTCTTTTGCAGCAGGCAGAGGAAGTTCAAAACCATTATCAGCAACGCCTTCCAAATTGTCTAAAACCGACAGATTAACTTCATAATCAGCGGCAACAGACGATGAGGCATATCCAATAAATAATCCTAAAGCCATTATTAAACGGAACATTTTGTCTCCTCTGCCCTTTTATTTTATGCCAACTTCTTAATTAAGACTTCCATATTATTATTAGCAGCCACCAAATTGTCTGACACTAAAACTTGCTCCAATTTTGCCGGTGCAATTTCAGCAGCATCAAGATTATACACATATCCGCCAGCCTCTTTTACCAAAAGCAAACCAGCTATTGTGCTGTTTAATCCATTGCCAAGGCTAACCGCCAAATCGGTTTTTCCGGCTGCCGCATAAGCCATAGCCATAGAAACAGCCCCCAAAATTCTACTCTGAGCAGCCACTTTGGAAATACGGGAATATGCACGTTTAAAATTATCAGAACCGCTGTTATAACCGATTTGAGCTGCAACTAACGCAAAGTTTTCATCTTTATTGGTAGATACGCGCAAACGTTCATGGTTGCGAAAACCTTCTTTGTATGAACCATTGCCTTTTTCGGCAAAGAAAAGTTCATCACTGGCGCGGTTATAAACAACAGACGCCTTAACCTCGCCGTTTTCGCAATAAGCCACGGTAGTTGCAAACAAAGCTATACCGCGTGAAAAATTGCTCAGACCGTCAATCGGATTGACTAAAAAGCAACAACCAGCCGCCGGAACAGAAACAATGTCTTTTTCCAAAAAAGCGGCGTCAGGTTTTACTTTTGCCAATTCAATGCGCAAATTCTGCGCGGTTTTGTTATAAGAATTGGCAATAAAATTCTGATAGGGACGCACTGAAGACTGAAGGCGTTCGATTTCGCTAAAATCACGGTCAAGGTTTGAAGTTGCCTTTTTAACCGCGTTGACCATCATTGTCAGCAAAGGAGAAAGATATGACATTATTTTGCTCTTTCCACATAGTTTGCTTCAGCTGTGCCGACAACAATTTTTTCGCCCTGGCTGATGAACGGAGGAACCATAACGCGGACACCGTTGTCCAAAATAGCAGGTTTGTAAGAAGAAGCGGCGGTCTGGCCTTTAACGACAGGTTCAGTTTCAACAACCGTGCAAATAACCTGCTGAGGCAATTCAACAGCCACAGGTTTACCATCAATAAAGTTAATATAAACAGTCATACCTTCGCTCATAAACGGGCGAGAATCGCCGACAATATCAGACGGCATGGTAAATTGTTCAAATGTTTCGGAATCCATAAAAGTAAGTCCGAGAGAATCTTCATATAAAAATTGGCAGTCTTTTTCTTCAACCAACAATTTTTCAATTGTGTCTTCTGAACGAAAACGCTCGTTTGTTTTAGTGCCTTCTTCAACCGATTTCATTTCAACCTGCATAAAAGCGCCGCCTTTACCCGGTTTGATATGTACAGCTTTAACGACAGTCCAAGGTTTTCCTTTATATTCAATAACCCAACCGACACGAATTGATACTGCTTGCTGCTTCATTTTTATACTCCTTTATAATGTACTGATTTCATTTTTTACAGAATACTTACCCTAATCTTTATTTTTTCGCAACAAAAATCTTATAATCGTGCGGAGATAAAATCACAATATCAGCAGGATATTTCTCAAAAGAGCTGTTGCTGTCCTGCGGCATAACCGCCATTTGCAGTAAAAAGAAATCATTGTACCATTCCGCCAGCGTAAGTGTTTGTTCTTCTCCGTCTTTCCAGATTTTGAAGACAATAAAATCTGGTTCGTTTTCGCTTACTATCATTGCTTCGTGGCGGCGGTTGCGGCTGATTATCCCCAAAATGCATTGACCGCATAATTTTCTTATTTCGGCAATGTCTTTTTTTATGTTATTGCTTGCGCTCAAGTCGGCAATTATTCCGTCTGCATTGAGTTTTTTTCTCAATTGAGTAGCTTTGCCCCCCGCAAGAAGAACAATTTTGCCGTTTTTAAGCAATTGTCCGCAAATGTTTTTTAAGCAGGGAAAATCCATTTCGGTATTAACCGCATAGCATTGCAGACTTTCGTCCGAAAGCAATAAATCATCATCTGCAGAATGTATGTTAAGAATAAAGTTTGGCATAATCGTTTTTGCTGCTTGAAAAAAAGTTATTATTATGCCTAGATTATAACATATAAAATTAAAAGAAAGTGAAATTTAATGAGCGAAACACAAAATTCATTTTTTGCTGTTCTTGATGACCTTGAATGTTCCGTGAAACAATTGGAAAGAACAGCGCAAGAAAAAGTGCTTGCCGCAAAAAAGCTGAAACAATCCGCCCTCAATGCAATTGAGCGGATTGATAAATTGGAAGAAATATTAAAGCAGGCAGCAAAATAATGGCACAGGTTATCATCACCATAAACGACCGTGAATATCCAATTGCCTGCGAAAACGGGCAGGAAGCTCGAATTATGCAGTTGGCGCAAATTCTGGATCAAAAAGCGCAAATGCTTAAATCATTCAGCGGAAAAATCAGTGAAAATATGTTGCTGGCTATGATTGGAATTTTGGTTGCCGACGATTTGTTTGAGGCACGCAAAAGCGCAGCCGCCTCTGCACCCGCTCATGTTCAGAATAATGATGAAGAAACAACGGCAAAGCTTCAGGCGCTGAATGAGCGCATAAAAGCTGTTGCAAAGCTTCTCGAATCATTGTAATATATTTTGCAGAGAGGTTACTGTAAGGTGCGTAATCCCGCAGATCTTCCGAGCCACAATTATTTTTAGGGAGTTGTCCCTGCCTTGACCGTGGTCCTGGTATATGACGCCCACCTGTGGAGATGCGGTTCGTGAAAGAATGTATCTATACGGCCGAACGGTTCTCTCTTTTTTTATATTATCGCACTCCGGTTTTCGGAGTTTTTTTGTAGGAGTGAAGCGCGGTGAAAATTATTTATTGCGGCGATGTTGTCGGAAGAGCCGGAAGAGATGCCGTTTTAACCAATCTAAAACCCATGCGCGAGCGTTTTAAGGCTGACGTTATTATTGTCAATGTAGAAAATGCCGCTCACGGATTTGGAGTAACCCCAGGAATCGCCAAAGAATTTCTTGAATCCGGCGCCGATGTGCTGACAACCGGAAACCATGTTTGGCAGCAAAGAGACATTATCCCTTTTTTGAATGAAAACAAAAAAATTATCCGCCCGCTTAATTATCCCGAAACTTCTGCCGGACGCGGATATTGTGAATTTGAGCTGGCAAACGGCAAAAAACTTTTGGTTACGCAGGTTTTGGGGCGGGTATTTATGGAAAGCGTTGACAATCCAGCTCTTACAATCGACAAACTGCTGAAATCGTATACTCTCGGCGGTAACATTAACGCTATATTTGTAGATATTCACGCTGAATGCACTTCTGAAAAACTTTCTCTGGGGTATTATCTGGATGGTCGGGTTTCGATTGTAGCCGGCACTCATACCCATGTTCCGACAGCCGATGCCAAACTTTTGCCCAAAGGCACCGCCTATATAACCGATGTCGGCATGTGCGGAAATTATGATTCGGTTTTGGGTTTTGACAAACAGGCTCCCATAGACCGGCTGTGCCAAAAATATAACGGCAACCGTCTTGAAGTATGCCGGAGCAACGGTACTGTATGGGGAATTTTTGTTGAAACCGATGATAACACAGGTTTGGCAAAATCTATTGAACAGTTTAGCATATAGGAAAAAACAATGAGCACAAAAGACTATATTTCTTATGAAGAAGTTATCAAAGATTGCAAAAAACTGGCAGAAACCTTAAAAAACTGCGAAATTAACAAAATTATCGCCGTTACGCGCGGCGGTATGGTTCCAGCCTGTTTAGTTGCCGAATTATTAAATATACGTCAGGTCGGAAGCGTTGCTCTTGCCAGTTATGATGCCGGAAACAGATCTGAATTAAAACTCTTGAGCGCGCCTAATTTGCCGATTGATGAAAAAACTCTGTTTATTGATGATCTGTATGATTCAGGAAGCACTTATCGTTATTTGAAACAAAATTACCCTCAAGCCAAATGCGCCGTGGTTTACACCAAAGAGCCGGCCGCAGATATCGACTTTCCGGCAACTCCTAAGGATAAGAATTTATGGCTTGTTTTTCCATGGGAATTTGAATAGTTTTTTACGCTAAACAATACAAAAAAACACCTTCCGTTTGAAACGGGAGGTGTTTTTTTAATTGAGGGCCCCACCCTTAAAGGGGATCTTTACAGCCGGAGTATAACTCTGACTGCGGGTGGGGATAAAAGCTCACTCATAAACAAAAAAGATATCTGAAGACGCGGTATGTTTTACCTTATTTCCATAATTCACAATGTAATCAAATCTGCATTGTGCAATAGAATATGTGTTATCCGAACCTTCATATTTTCTTAATTGCCAATCTTCAACATTAACAAAGGAAATTTCTGTTGACACCTCCGGATAAGGAAAATCGCATGAAAATTTTTCATCTTTATATGTTGCTCGATTTTCAAGATACGAAATATACCTATCCGTTCTAAAATCAGGAACATCAGACTTTGTCACTTTAATGCTGATTCCTTGTTTAAGGTTGTTTACTGCCACATTGTCAACATATTCTCCATATTCCACCTCTGGGGCAATCATAAATTTCTCTATTTTGAAATTTTTCCAATCAGAGAATTTATTGTCCAGTCGTTCCAGCGGCACAGTATTCGGAAATATAACGCTGTGGTTCAAAAGAATTTCCTTTTTAACAGTTTTTTTACCGCTTACAGACCACTGTTGCTCAATTTCTACCCATGAGCGAAAAACGCCCGAGTATGCCATTTGGTCAACAGAAACCAATTCTAAACCTTCGCCGATTTTTTTGCTAGACAGCAAAACATCTTCATCAGGTTCAGGACATCTTATAATAACGGAAGCCGCCACATTATAATTGCGATTGTTAAAAGCAACTGTAATTGAGTGGCTAAGACGTTTACAGAACCATTTTTTACCGTTAATAATTTGATCATCCAAAGCGGTAAGATTTAGTCCGTTTTCCGTAATTTTTTCAATCTTGTGATATGGCATTTGCTGTTTGGTAACCCCGTCATTATATTCCGGCGTTTCAAACATCAACTCATATTCAAGCTTGAATCCGTTGGCATAAGTCAATCTGTAAACCAAAACAGAATCCGAAATCGTCACAAAATTCTGTTCTGTACGGTTTTCAGCAAGACGATAACTGATTTCAGCCTTAGGCGTTCCAAATTCAAAATCCGTAACTTCGGCTTCTTTTTCAACATTATTGAAACGGTTAGTCAAAGTAACAGAAATTTTGTTTTCGGATATCGCACGGGTTTTCTGCCGCACATAAATCCAACTTTCGTACGACAAAGAAGTTCCTTGCGTACCAGAATTCTCAACAACATCGTTGTTACAACCGCTGTTAAGAATCTCACTATCCACGACTTCTGGAACCGAAGGCTCCGTAAGTTCATCACTGCTGCACGAAGTGCATGTCATACCGGCAAGAACGATAGCTGCTACCATTACAAGCCAAAATTTCATTGTTTTCATAAAATTAAAGTTTTTAAAAGTGAATAAATAGGTTTTATTTTGTTTTATAACTTTCTATGATTACGCACTTAATTTTAATAATAAGAATTTCATTTAATAGTTGATAATAATAATTTTTAAAACTTACCATTTGATGTTTTCGCTTCCAAGTCCTCCATCAACGTCTGTCCAATCGGTATATCCGGTACCGGCATTATCACCCCACCCATCGCAATAAGAGCATCCAGAGCAGATAAATTGCCTATTGAGACATTGTCCGTTATTATAACCGCTTATATAAGTGTCAAACCCACCATCCGTATACATTGGTTCGGTTTCCCAACCGCTACCGGTATCATAAGATGCACATGTGTTTAAATTTGCGTTTTCCGTAGATCCCCAGGTACTATCAAAATCACAACGCATAACGCTTCTTTGTTTTTTTGTTCTAGGATACCAACTTTGAATTTTAGTTGTAGAAGATGATCCAACTTTAATATCAAATTCAGCCGGAGTTATCATAGAGACCTCATCAACCATTTTATTATCAAAGTTTCCGCTATAATTATTTCCATATTTATAGCCTATAGTCTGACCGGTACACAGTCTCCACCATGGATTTCGGGCATTTTTAGCTTGTTCTGTTGAATCTGACGGGTCATCATTCAATATATAAGGAATGCAAGCCCCATCATAAGTTGAATACATTATCATCTTATTGGTGCTCACATTAGTGATATCGCCAATATAATATTTTTTAGCTTGGGTTGGATAGTTTTTAGCCATACCGGCATCAAATTGATAGCTGCCTTTACTATAACTTCCTGAAAAAACATCCACTTCCAATTTGCTGGCACTGTCACCAAAACAAACATTTGACTTTTCTCCGCGCATTAATCTGATCGGATTATTTGAGTGAACTTTACTGCCGCCGGTAATATACAAATATTTTCGAATATCGCTAATACCATGTTTGTCATGAATGTACAACGTAGACCCGCCCATTATAGAACTGGCTCGGCAATATTGCCTGCCTTTGCTTTTTAGAGTAACTCCCGTGTCCGTTTTCTTATAATTGTCATCTGTCGCACGTGAATAAAAGCGCTGAACATTGTATGTGGAGTTATTCTTCATAACCAAATACAAGCACCCGAAATGATGAGCGGCAGACACTTGTGAATTGTCAATAACCATAACTCCATCATGATCCCATTGGCCATTTTTCGAA
>CAVIWQ010000035.1:0-1541 GCA_963646605.1 Bacteroidaceae bacterium | reverse complement strand
ATCAAAATTTATTTTTCCCGTAAAACGTATTTTTACTGTGTGATACAAATCTATAATGGCTCTTGAATTATCATACATCATACCCATCTCAAAATCCCCATCTTTCTGATTTGAATTTCCAACAGATGACCTTTCTATAATAGAATCAACCTTCATATTGATATTACTCCACACATAGATTGAAGTGTTCGGGAAATTATAACCGCTTGTTTTATCCAACTCATTTTGACGTCGAACTGCAAAAATATTTTCGCCCCACTCCTGTTTTTTCCCCGCATCATCATAACGAGTAAGAGTTATATTAATATTATGAAAATCACGGCTAAATGTATAATTATTAGCATATTTACCATTTAGAGGAATTGTTAAAGTTGGATTTTCACGCATATTTGCATATTCTTCCGCACAATCAGCATAGGTTGCAGGATCTAACTTATATAAAGCACTAATACCATTTATAGAAGCATAAGCAGAATTTTGTTCATTTCCATCTGATCTTATCCAAAAATCTCCTTGTTTGTTATTGGCATTAAAAGATAATCCGTTATCAGGCAATCTGACATCTCCGCGTAAAAACAGATGATACCCTTTTCTAAACCCGTTTTTAGGTTGTGATAAATATACCCAATATGCATTAGGACGTTCAACACCGTTTACATCTTTCTTAGTACCAAATCTACCGCCATTTCCGTGTCCTGTTTTTCCTAAACTTTCAGCATTTAAACCACCAGAAGCAGCCTCTTTTAATGTTCTTTGGTCACATGTCACTTTACATCTGTAATAGAATAATGAAACATTATCATTTGCCGGACAATTAACAACTTTTCCCTGAATGCCATCCAGTGTTGTACAAGTAGAATTATTACTCAATTTTGATGACGATGATTGAGCATAACCATTTTTAGCACACCAACTGGCTTTATCAAACACACATTTATATAATCCGGGATTTGTCGGATAAGGGCATTGCTCACCCAAAACACAATTACTTGAAGTTAAATAATCTGTTTCTCCCGTATTGGGGTCATAAATTTTATTTTTAGTACGGCAATTATAAAGACCTGTACAACTGCTATGCTGAAAACCTGTATGTTTTCTGCTGGTCACAGAGGTTCCCAAGCTATCGCCGTCTTCTTCATCATCATAAGTTCTGCAGGCTTCTTCAGCTGTTTTACATTTAGAATAATATTCACGTCCTGAATTACTATCTATGCAGCGTTTAGCACCTAATGACGGTCCATACATACAAGCCGCATAAGGAAATTCTCCGCGGTCGCAATAACATTTGCTATATGCAGCTCCCGTATCATCTTTACAAGTTGCAGATAACGTCTGATTATTTTTACAGCTGCTGCCTTCATCGGTATAGACAGAACGATCGCATGTACAAGTTTTGTAATTAATGGTATCCGTTGTCCCATCATTCAACATACAATAACCGCCGCCGGGCTGGCAGTTATTTTGCTTGGCATAATCCGATGTTATCCCGTACTCATCTGGACATTTACAAGCGTAACGGGTACCGCATTTGCCGAATATTG
>CAVIWQ010000034.1:0-13804 GCA_963646605.1 Bacteroidaceae bacterium | reverse complement strand
CCTTTAGCCGGAACAAGAATTGTTTTGGATTGCGCTAACGGTTCTTTTTCGGGAATTATGCCTCAAGTATTTAAAGATTTGGGCGCTGGTGTTATTAGTCTGGGAAATGAACCGGACGGTTATAATATTAATCGTGACTGCGGTTCTCAGCATCCGGAAAAATTGTACGAAACTGTCAAAGGGGCGCATGCCGGTATAGGAATTGCCGTTGATGGTGATGGTGACAGACTTTTGGTTTGTGATGATGAAGGGCACAAAATTCCGGCTGAGCAGTTGATAGCGTTTTTAGCCAAATATCTGAAAGATGAAGGCAAATACCGCGGCAATGCCGTTGTTTCGACAATTATTTCCAACACAGCAATGGAGCGTTATATTCGAAATTTAGGGTTTGAATATTACAGCACAAAAGTCGGTGAACGCGCAATTATTGCTAAAATGCAGGAATTGGGTTGCAGTGTGGGAGGCGAAGAATCCGGACACATGGTGGTTGCTGATTATTCAAAAAGCGGCGATGGTATGGTAAATGCTTTGCTTGTATGTTTGGCGTGGGCGGCAAGCGGCAAAAAAATGAGCGAAATTTTTCCGTTGTTTGAATTTGATCCCTATGTGTTTGTCAGTGTTCCGCTGAAAGACAGAGCAATGGTGGCCAAAGCCGCTGCTTCTGAAAAAGTAAAATCAGCTGTGTCTGAAGCAGAAAATATAATGTCGGGAAAAGGACGCGTAGTTTTGCATCCGTCTGGAACGGAGCCTAAATTGCGGGTTTGGGTTTCGGGAAGCGATGAAACTCTGGTTAAAAAATCAGCAGATATGATTATTGCTGAAATTAACAAGTTGCAGGAGGAATAATGATTAAAGGTATTATCAGTTTATTTACAACCGGACTTATTTTGCATCCGATGGTTTTGCTGGGAATAGCAAGCGGTATGTTTTTATCATATCGTTTTGACAGCAATATTGAAAAACTTATAGATATTTTCAGCGGTTATGATACTTATTTGGTCGCAGTATCCATAGCGTTTGTGTATACATTTGCCTTTAATCAAGTTTATAAAGGATATAGCAGCACTGTCGATTGGGATGAAACTTTCAAGCGCTTTATCGGAAATAGTTTGAAAATTGTTTTAAGTACCATAATGTCGGTTATCTTTTTTGCAACATTGATTTTCTAAAAGGTTATGGAGAAAGCATTTGACATCAAGCGCGGCCTTGAAATTCTGGAGCAAAATATAAAAATTGCTCCGGAAAAACCCGGTGTTTATCGAATGCTTGATGAAAACGAAAAAGTTTTATATGTCGGCAAAGCAAAAAACATAAAAAAAAGAATTGTAGCTTATTCACACATTTCAAAATTGCCTGTCCGTCTGCAGAGAATGGTTGCGCAAATCAGGCGGATGGAATTTATTGTTGTTGAAAGCGAAGCTAAAGCGCTGCTGCTTGAAAATGAGCTGATTAAAAAGCTGGAGCCGAAATATAATATTTTATTGAAAGATGATAAAACTTTTCCTTATTTGAGCCTAAATCTCAATGATGAATTTCCAATGCTGAAAAAATATCGCGGAGCGAAAAAAAACGGCTATAAATATTTTGGACCGTTTGCCAATGTTTTGGCGGTTAACAATGTGTTGGATTTATTACAAAAAGCTTTTTTGCTGCGGACATGCAATGACAGCAGTTTTAAAAATCGGGATAGACCTTGTTTGATGTATCAAATCAAACGTTGTTCTGCGCCTTGTGTCGGAAAAATTTCGGCGGAAGATTATCGGGCGCTTGTGCAGGAAGCTGTTGATTTTTTAGAAGGTAAAAACACGCGCTTTCAAGAAGAAATGTCTGAAAAAATGCAACAGGCCAGTGATAATTGCGATTTTGAAACGGCAATTGTTTATCGTGACAGAATCAGAGCATTAACCAGTGTTCAGCAAGGAAAGTCGGTGGAATACGGAGATATTAAATCCGCTGATGTCGTTGGCATTTATACCGCGCATAATCGTTGCTGTATTCAAATATTTTTTATCAGAGCCGGTCAAAATTGCGGTAATATAGCCTTTTTTCCAAGACAAACGGAAGATGTGGAGACAACAGAAATTTTAGAAGCTTTTTTAAGCAGTTTTTACGCATCGCACCAGCTGCCGGATGAAATTATAGTATCTGAAGAACCGCAAAACAAAGAGTTTCTGGAAGAAGCTTTCAGCGTGAGAATTAATTTGTACCAAAGAGGAGTTAAGGCAAAAATTGCAGCTAATACCGCTACTAATGCCAAAGAGGCATTGGAACGTAAAATTGCGCTGGAAACGTCGGTTTTGAATAATTTGAAAGAAATGCAGCAGGTGTTTAATCTGCCGCGTATTCCGCAAAGAATAGAAGTTTACGATAATTCGCATATTCAGGGAAGCTATGCCGTCGGAGCAATGATTGTTGCAACGCCGGATGGTTTTGATAAGAAATCTTACCGCACTTTCAATATCAAAAACAGTGAGATTACCAATGATGATTTTGCAATGATGAAAGAAGTTTTGAGCAGGCGTTTTTCTCATATGGCTCCGAATAATAAACCCGATGTGATTTTATTGGATGGCGGATTGGGGCAACTGCACGCCGTGCATGAAAGCCTTAAAGATTATGATTTGTCGGATATAGCGGTTATTGCTATTTCAAAAGGGCCGGAACGCAATGCCGGAAAAGAATTTTATCATCAAATCGGTCGGGAAAGTTTTGCTTTGCCTTTTGCATCGCCGTTAGCTTTTTATATGCAGAATATTCGTGATGAAGCACATCGGTTTGCTATCGGAACTCACCGTAAAAAACGAGCTAAGTCTATGTTTGCATCAGAGTTGGATGAAATTGACGGAATCGGGCGCGACCGAAAGAAAAAACTGCTTAATTTGTTTGGTTCTGTTGAGGGAATAAAGCAGGCGAGTTTGTCTGAATTGCAAAAAACAGAAGGAATAAGCAAAAAAATGGCGGAAAAGATATTTAATTACTTTCATAAATAAAATTTATGAAATATTATAACTTTAAATATAAATTTATATAAAATTAACAGATAGGTGCACAATTATGTATAATCTTCCAAATATTTTGACAATTTCCAGAATTGTCGTCATACCGGTCATTTTTATGGCCATTTATATTCATTCGGCTTTGTGGTCTATTTTGGCGGGTGCTTTGTTCGTTATGGCTTCGATTACCGATTATCTTGACGGATATTTTGCCCGTTCCCGCAATCAAAATTCCGTTCTCGGACGTTTGCTGGATCCAATTGCCGATAAATTACTGGTGGTTTCGGCTTTGCTCATTATCGTTGCAAACCGTATGGTTAATCCGATAACTTATGTTCCTGTCATTATCATTATGTGCCGTGAGGTCTTGGTCTCGGGATTGCGTGAGTTTTTGGCTGAATTCAGAGTCGGAATGCCTGTAACCCGTTTGGCAAAATGGAAGACCGCATTTCAAATGACAGCAATTGCCATGATTTTATTAAAGCGTTTGTATATAATCGGACCGTCGGTCGGCGTATTGGGCGAATGGCTGCTGTGGATTGCCGGAATTTTAACTTTTGTAACAGGGTATCAATATTTTGAAAAATGCCTTGATTATATTTATACAGTTGAAAACAACAAAAAAAATCCGGTTAAAGCCGTTGAGCAGGAAGTTAAAAAAATAGCTGTGAAAGTTAAAAATGCTGTTTCAGAAAAAGTAAAACAGCAATCGGGACGCAGACGCGGACGCAAACCGATGGTTTCTACCGCAGCCCCAACGGAAAATACCAAAAAAATGCGTGGACGTCGGAAAAATAATTTGAAAAAAAATGTTTCACCGAAAATTACCGGACGACGCGTAGGACGTCCTCCAAAAAATATGGCCGCCCCGTCGGTAAATACAATACAATCTTCGCAGGATAAAGCTTCGGATGCAAATTCTGAGAAATAGCGGAGCTTGTTATGATTGGCAAAAAAGTTCATTTACTGGTTGTTGATGATGATACCAGATTGCGTTCTCTCTTAACCCGTTTTTTAAGAGAGAACGGCTTTTTTGTTTCTGCAGCCAAAGGTGCTTCTGAGGCAAGAAATATGCTGAAGGAGTATAAATTTGACCTTTTGATAGTTGATATTATGATGCCGGAAGAAAGCGGACTTGAGTTTTTGGAAAAACTGCGCCGAGAAGACAGTGTTCCGGTTATTTTGCTAACGGCAATGGGCGAAACAGGTGATAGAATTGCCGGTTTGGAATGTGGAGCAGATGATTATTTGCCCAAACCTTTTGAACCCAAAGAATTGGTTTTGCGTATAAAAAATATTCTGAAACGTGCACCTTTAGAAGATGAAAAGACAAAGTCCGTACTCAATTTGGGTTTGTGCTGTTATGATTTGGATAAAAAAGAGTTAACCGATAAAAAAGGAAAAATTATTCATATTACACCGGTTGAACAAGCTATGCTTTCTATGCTGGGGCAAAAATCGGGACAGATTTTCAGCCGCGACAGATTGGCCGAGTTGCTCGGAGCCGGACAGGGACCGCGTTCTATTGATGTACAAGTAACGCGGCTGCGTAAAAAAATAGAAAAAGATTCTAAAAATCCCCGTTATCTTCAAACTGTCAGAGGTAAAGGGTATATGTTGCTTACTGAATGAAAGAGGAATAACCATGCATTTGACTTTTCCGAAAAAAATTGACAACCTTTTAACTTATGTGCGTGTAAAATATATGCCTAAAACATTGTTTTTCAGAACAATGCTGCTGATATTTATTCCGCTTATTGTTGTACAGGTTGTATCTGTTGTGGCTTTTTTTGATGGTTCTTGGGGGCGTGTCGGCCGCAGATTGTCTTCAAATTTAACCTCAAATATGGCATTTACAATGCAGCTGGCGGAAGAAGCTCCCGACAAATTGGAAGATATTCAGCTTTTGGCTCTGAAAAATTATGATTTAGGAGTTAAATATTATAATAATGAGCAAAAACACGAGGTGATACGCAAAGTCCGCCGCAGTAACAAGATGATTACGGGCTTTTTGGAAGAATCGCTGAAAAGAGAATTTCCTGAAGATATTACCAGTATATATCTCAAAGGGCAGGATTTGGTTGTATTTGTTGAAACTCCTAATGGTTTATATCAATTTATGACCAATTCCAAAAATATTTTTTCAACGTCTATTTTCGGTTTTGTCGCTTGGATGATCGGCACTTCTTTGCTGCTTTTTGTCGTTGCGGTCGGTTTCCTGCGTATTCAGGTCAGATCTATTGCTGATTTAGCTGAAGCTGCGGAAGATTTCGGTAAAGGAATTGACAATAAAAAATTCAAACCTTACGGTTCGTCTGAAGTTCGCAAAGCAGGAATAGCTTTTATTAAAATGAAAGAGCGTATTCAACGTCAAATTAGCGAAAGAACCAGAATGCTGGCTGGCGTTTCTCACGATTTGAGAACTCCTTTGACCAGAATGCGCTTGCAATTAGCTTTGCTGCCTGATGATAAGAAAAATCAAGGGATAGATAAAGACGAATTTTTGCAAGATGTTTCCGAAATGGAAAAAATGCTTGAAGGTTATTTGTCATTTGTAAGCGGTGAAGGCGGCGAGCAACCGGCTTTTGTGGATTTGAACGAGTTAATTTTGAGTATTATCAATAAATTCAGAACTACCAAGAAGGCATTGGTTCGTTATTCTACTAATGATCAAGTCAGCGCTATTCAAGGACGCGAGCAAGCATTGAAGCGCGCATTGGGCAATGTTATCGGAAACGCTTTTAACTATGGTAAAACTATTGCTGTTAATTTGGAAAGCGTTGGAAATAAAGTCGAAGTTACGGTAGATGACGATGGTCCAGGAATTCCGGCTGACAAACGTGAAGATGTTTTCAAGGCGTTTTATCGTTTGGATGATTCTCGTAATAAGGAAACGGGAGGCGTTGGTTTGGGGTTATCAATCGCAAAAGATATTGTAACCTCACACGGCGGAAAAATAGAACTTCAAGATTCACCGATGGGAGGCTTGAGGGTACTCATTAGTATTCCCTTATAACTCTCATATTCGAAAGTATATTTTTCATTAATCTTTGATATGAAAATTAATTATTTTAAGGCAAACTTTTTAAGTTGAGGAAAAAATGGCAGAAGAAAAAGATTTTGGAATTAATCTGGATACACCTTTGAATGGTTCGGATGATGAACTGGAAAATATTAATTTTGATGATGTAAAAGACTCAGGGCTGGATGATTTTCTTAATGATGTCAGTATGGAAAATCAGGAGATGGCTTTTACTAATGCAAAAAGCAGTGTTCAATCGAACAAAAATGATGAAAAAGATGATGAAATATCCAAGCTGAGTTCTGCAACTTCTGCCGATTTTGCCAATTTTGATATTGATGATTTTGATGCTGCCTTAAATTCATATCAGGCCGCCCGCGCCGGTAAATTGCCTCGTAATGCTCCACAAACTCAAGCTAAAACAGAAAATTCTAAAAATGTTTTGGAAAATAAATCGCCGTTTCAGTCAAAAAGCGAGCCTGCTGCTAAGCCGGAAAATTTGAAAAATGAAAAAGCAGATTTATCATTGCCAAATGATGATGTTTCTGTTTTGAAGGTTCAAGAAAAAAATCACAGTGCTGAAGTGCCGCAAACAACTGAGCAGAATGCTTCTTTTAAGCCGGCCACTATTGATGAAGCCGGTTTTAGAGAAAACAGTGAAGAAAAACAGCAAGAATTGTTAAACTGGTATGTGGGAGAGCTTAAAGATAAAACCTATGAGGTTTCTCCTGAAAATATGCCGGAATATTTGGATAGTGATAAAACTATTCGTGTTATTCATGTCAGTGCTGATTCATTGTATGGTTGGAATGTCTTTTTTGATAATGGTGTTTTTATGAGTTTGCGCGACTTAAAAGAATATCAGGAGCGCCACGGTGAAATGCCTTGTCAGGATGGTAAAATTATTTATGGCAGTAAAACCGTGAATTTTGAACGCATTTTAAGAATAGTGGTTTATGAACGTCCTCGCTATTTTTCATATATTGTTAAATAGAAAGTAGTTTGCAGAAGGCATCGAATATTTGATGCCTTCTTTTTTTATATTTCTTACAGAAATTCCATATTTACCGACAGGTTACTGGGGATATCTCTTGTAAAAATTTAGCAGAATTTTGTGTTAGGAAAAATGGTGGGGGAAAATCTGTTTTGATAATCGTATTGAAACAGATACTTTTTATAATCATCGGTTTGTTTTTATTAATTAGGCGGAAAAATTATCTATGAATGTTTAGAATAAAAGCCCCTATTAAATGAAGCGCATAAAAAAATCCCTCCGAATGGAGGGATTAAAGAGTCTGTTTTAATAAACTATTTTCTTTTTATCGGGAAAATTTGAACACCATTTTTAGCTTTTGCCGGCGTTGCTGAATTTCCTGTTGAAGGTGCAGATAAATAGTTTGCAGCCTTAGCTTGCGCTTCTGTCGGTTGAGGCGCCTCTTTAGGTGCTGGAAGATTGGCTTTCAGCGGATATGCAGTTTTAGGCAAACGCAACAGCATATAACCGCTGCCGCCGCCATAAGCAGGTCCTGACAAACCTATTGAATAATATCCGCCGACAAAACCATAATCCAAATCAATATAATCAACTAAGAACAGTGTTTTTACGGTTGTTGTACCGATAGTCGTCATTTTGCACTGATATCCATCATCTTCCAAAACGATATTGTCGGCATTTTTTACAAACATCAAAGTTTTATCAGGTGCGCATTCAGGGGTTTGTCCATTATAGGTTACATTGTAGTTCAGCATTAAGTTTATTGAACGAGAACCTTTTGATATATGAACATCGCTTATTTTAACAGAATCAATATACATATATGCAGGAGTGATACCTACGGTAATCGGCAAGGAAATATAATTGGCATAGCAATTGCGGCTGCCGATGTCAGCAGCACAAACCGGCGCCTTTTGGTTGTTGTTGTTTTGAAGAAGCTGTACCAAACTGTTATATATGTATTCTTTCGACATAGACAGTTTTAACGGTGCACATTGTTTTGCACGGCAAACAACTATGTTGCGCGGCATTTGAAGGGGAGCCATTTGTACGTTGCGTTTTACCGCTTCGGGAGCAACGGCGGGAGCCGCGCTTTTATTGAGAGGGTCATTCATAACATCTTGCAAACTGCGGTTCCAAAAACTACAGCCGCCGGCTGCGCACAAAACAAAAACCAATAAGGCAGAGGCTTTCAATTTAGACACGATTTTACATCCTTTGCATATTACTCAAAAAACTGACATCATAATAAGATAAAAATCTGAAACAACCAAGAGTTTTTTTTGCTTATCAGGCAATAATTTAGCGTTTGCATAATTGTTTAAGTTATTTTATATTGCGCTATGGAGAGAAAACAGATGAAAAAAGGGATAAAAACCGCAATTTTAATTGTTTTGGCCTTGCTGGCGGAACGTTTATATTCCCGCACGGAAGTTATTGCCGCAGAAGCTGAAGATCAAATTAAAGTGGTAGACGGCGACAGTTTGGAAATCAAAGGAAAACGCATCAGACTTGCAGGTATCGACTCGCCGGAGTATCGTCAGCACTGTTATGAAAAATCGGGGCAAAAATATGCTTGCGGATTGAAAGCCAGAGATTATATGAAGAAATTGATTTCTGCCGGAAATGTAAAATGCGTGGAAAAAGGTATTGATCGTTACAAACGGAGTTTGAGCGTTTGCTATGCCGGAGAGACGGATTTGAATCGGGAAATGGTCAGAGCCGGCTGGGCAGTGGCTTACAGAGATGACGACAATGCTTATCGTGCAGCTGAAAAATATGCCAGAAAGCATCATAAAGGGGTTTGGCAGGGAAAGTTTATGCGTCCGGAGCTGTATCGTTTTCTTAATAAATAGTGGGAAAGGTTAATCTTTTATTGAAAATATAGTTGACAGCAAAAAAAAGTTATGTATATTGCAAGCAACGTTTTGTGTTTAAATAATCAAAATAAATTAGGTGAAAAAAATGTACGCAGTAATTAGAACAGGCGGAAAACAATATAAAGTAGCTACTGGTGATGTACTTAAAATTGAAAAAATTGCCGGTGAAGAAGGTGGCAATGTTGTTTTCAGCGAAGTGTTGGCTAAAGACGATGTTATCGGTACTCCATTAGTAGCCGGTGCATCAGTTAAAGCAACCATTATTAAACAGGCTAAGGCTGATAAAGTTATTGTTTTCAAAAAGAAAAGAAGACAAAACTATCGTCGTAAAAACGGCCACAGACAGAATATCACTATCGTTAAAATTGCAGAAATTGCTTAACGTATAGAAAATTGCAGAGGAGATAAATTATGGCACACAAGAAGTCAGGTGGTAGCAGCGATAACGGACGCGATACCGAAGGCCGCCGTTTGGGCTTGAAAAAGTCTGGTGGTCAAGCTGTTATTGCCGGAAATATCATTATCCGTCAACGCGGTACAAAATATCATCCGGGTGAAAATGTCGGTCTTGGTAAAGATCACACAATTTTTGCTTTGGTTGAAGGCAAAGTCGCTTTCAGAAAATCCGGTGATAAAACTTTTGTTTCGGTTGTTACCGAATAATTGACACAGGTTGTTAATGGCGGAGGGGGCGTGTTGCCCCCTTTGTTTTTATCGAAAACAAGGTTATTTATAACAAAACATTAGGCAAAGACAAATAATATGAAGTTTCTGGATCAAGCAAAAATTTTTGTTCAGTCGGGCAACGGCGGTGCAGGCTGCGTGTCTTTTCGTCGTGAAAAGTATATTGAATTCGGCGGACCGAACGGTGGCGACGGCGGTAAAGGCGGAAGCGTTTATTTTGAAGCTGTGGCCAACCTTAATACTTTGATTGACTTTCGTTATGCTCAACATTTTAAGGCTAAGAAAGGGCAAAACGGCATGGGGTCAGAAAAAAACGGATGCAAGGCGCCTGATATAGTTATTAAAGTTCCGGTAGGAACAGAGATTCTGGCTGAAGACGGAGAAACCTTGTTAGCCGATATGGTAACCCCCGGACAAATTTATATGGCGGCAAAAGGCGGCGACGGCGGACGCGGCAATATGAATTTTAAGAGTTCGACCAATCAGGCTCCGCGCTATGCCGAACCAGGGTGGCCTGGGGAAGAAAAATGGCTCTGGCTGAAACTTAAGATTATTGCCGATGTTGGTTTAATAGGAATGCCAAATGCCGGAAAATCCACTTTTTTGACGTCTGTTACAAAAGCACGTCCTAAAATTGCGGATTATCCGTTTACAACGCTGCATCCTAATTTAGGAGTTGCTTGGGTCGATAATTATGAAATGGTTTTAGCCGATATTCCGGGGCTGATAGAAGGAGCTCACGAAGGAATCGGGTTAGGCGATCGTTTTTTGAAACATATTGAACGCTGTGAAGTCTTTTTGCATTTAGTTGATGCAACGGATGAAAATGCTGCAAAAAATTATTTGGCAATTCGTAAAGAACTAGAGCTTTACAATCCTGAGTTGATAGAAAAACCGGAAGTTGTTGCTCTTAATAAATGCGATGCTTTGGATGAGAAAGAAATTGCCAAAAAAACGGCAAGTTTGGAAAAAGCTTGCGGCAAAAAAGTTTATGCAATTTCCGCTGTTGCCAGAAAAGGACTTTTTGAGTGCTTGCTTGAAGTTAACAAATATATTAAACGCGACCGTAAACAGCGCAGTGAAACAGAAGACGAACCTGCTCAAAATAAAACGGAAAAAATATGGTCGCCGTTATAAAACAAACTGAAATAAGGAAAAAATAGTGGTAAAAGAAAATGAAATTTTAGAAATCGTCGAAACTTCTCTTGATGACGGTAAGGCTGAAAATGTTGTTGTGATTGATTTGAAGGGAAAAACCTCAATTGCAAATCAAATGGTGATTGCATCAGGTACTTCGGACAGACACGTGATTTCTCTGGCTCAAAGAGTTCAGGAAAATTTGAAAGCTGCCGGTTATAAATCAGTCAGCGAAGGTGAAAATCGCGGCGATTGGGTTTTGATTGATGCTTATGATGTGATTGTACATATTTTCCGTCCGGAAGTTCGTGATTTTTACAATTTGGAAAAAATGTGGAATGCTGTTGCCAATTTGCGCGAAGAATAAATCTATTGCATAATTTTCAAATAAAAAAGCAGTTCCTTTAAGGAGCTGCTTTTTGTGTGTGAAACGTTCAAATAGCTGATTTACAGTAATTGAACGCCTGCTTAACAGAGTCTTCAGGTGAAAAGTCATGCAGTATTTCTTTGCATGTGCCATTCTCAAAATCCCCAAAGAACAATGGCGTGAGTTTTCCGTTTTTGCGGTCATAGGCATACACGAATGCTTGCAGCAACTGTCCCTTATAGGCCAGTGGAAAGACAACGCGATTGGTTTCAACAAAAGTGAAAGCGTCGACTTCGCAAGCAACAATTTCTTTACGTCCGACAATGTTTCCATAATAGAAACCATTGCGCTCCAGAGCGTAAAAACTGCCGATGAATTCGCCTTTGTCGAACATGTCGAACAAACGAATTTCCGCTGCACTGAAAATGATTGACTTGTGGCAATCGGTTACAAAGGCAATACTCAGTTCTTCAACCATATCGCTAGGGTGAACAACAAGTTTTGACAGGCGAAGACAGGTTTTTACCATCCCCGGATGTTTTTCTTTTGCAGTAGTGTCTTGATCACTCTTTTGCCACTCTTGGGAGACAGCTTTTTTCTTAAAAAGACTGCTCAGTTTTGTAAATATCCCCATAATATATGAAATATAAAAATACGAAATCGAAAATTAATATGTCATATTTTGTCTATAATTGCAAGAAAAATATTGGCTTTTGAATCAGATAAGTGCTATTTTGGTCAAAAAATAAGGAATTTGAAAAATGAAAGTTACTATTGCCGCTATTGGAAAATGTAAAAAAAATTCTCCAGAGAAAATGCTGATTGATGAATATGTTAAACGTATGGCATGGACTGTGGTAATAAAAGAAGCTGATAATTCAACGCAGGCTGAAGAAGCTCATTTTTTGCAATCAGTTATCCCGCATGGGGCAAAAGTTATTGTGTTGGATGAACGCGGAGAAAATATGAAAAGTACGGAATTAGCGGCCAAAGTATCAAATTGGCAGTTAAACGGCTGCTCCGAATTATGTTTTTTAATCGGCGGAGCTGACGGACATCTGCAATCAACGCGGGATCGTGCGGATTTGCTGCTGTCTTTTGGAAAATTAACATTGCCGCATATGTTGATGAGGGCAGTGTTGGCCGAACAAATTTATCGTATTCAGACGATTATTGCCGGCCACCCTTACCATAGAGAATAATTATCAGCCGTGAACTGTTAAAGTAAACACATTAGCCAAAACAAACAGCGATATGTAGCAAATCAATGCGCTGAGTATCGGGGTTGCAACCCAACCGATAAAGACTCTGCAGAGTAAAAACCAGTTAACATTGCGTCCGCCTTTTAATAAACCGATTCCCATAATGGCGCCGATAACGGCTTGAGAACTCGAAACCGGAACCATCGGAGGAGCCGGAAGATTATAAGCTGTTAAAAAGTTGTGCAGGGCAGGAGAGGCAAAAACAAACAATACTAATGATTGAGCTACAACTACAACCCAAGCGACTAAAGGTGTCATTTGCATAATATTTTTGCCAACGGTATTCATAGTGTGGCGTGAATAAGTAAAAATACCGACGCTGATAGCAATTGCCCCCATTAAGAACAGAACCTGCGTCGAGTTCAAAGAAAGTCCTAACGGCAGAGGCAGAGGATGCAGAATGTTAGCGCTTGTAAATACCCCCATAACGTTTGCTATGTTGTTTGCTCCCAAAGCATAGGCTGCAAATGCACCGGAAACGATTAAGCCTATGCGGGTATAACAATCTTGCCTGATAAGCGAAACATTGTGCATTTTCAGCAGTAATTTGGTTGTGTGGTACAAAACAACGGCAAATAAAGCCGAGAGAATCGGACAAAATACCCAGGTGCTTGCGATTGTGGTTACCAAAGAAACATCAGTGGGTCTATCGCTATACATATTCCAACCGATAATTGCTCCGACAATTGCCTGCGAGGTTGAAACGGAAATATGAGCTTTGACCATAAGATAAATAGTTAAAGCTGCTGCCAATGCGGCCATAAATGCTCCGGGGATGGCATCAATGCTGCCTAGTTTGTTTAAGGTTTGGCTTGCGCCGCTGCCGGCGATGACCGCGCCTAATATAACAAAAACAGAAGAAATTATGGCTGCAGTGCGAAATTTTATCATTTTTGTGCCGACGGCCGTGCCGAAAATGTTGGCTCCGTCATTGGCACCGAGCGACCACCCTAAAAACAAGCCGCTGCTTAGGAAAAATAGAAAACTCAGCATGGATTAAATATCTCTTTTTAATGTGAAAATAAGCAACTCATCAGCGCAATCTTCGGCAATATCTGCAATTTCGGCGATTTCCGTAATCAAAAGATCAAGCTGAAGTTTGTTTGCCAACGGCATTTCAGAAGCAAAAATAGATTTTTTTATGCTGTTGTAGGTTGTATCTGTTTCTTGCTCCATTAAATAAACTTTATGGGTATAATCGCGTACAGTTCCGAGGTCTTTGAAAAATGCCCGCGAAGCAATGCCCATATATTCGCAGCAATCGGCAACCTGACGGCACAAAGACGTTATATATTTGTGAAATTCTTCCGGAATTTCAGGTTGTTCAATATAAAATTTGTAAATTACATCATCAATATGATTGTTTATTTTATCAAGACTTTCAATTAATTGTAAAATATCGGCCTGCAAGTTGGGCAAAAGATTTTGAGCATAAAGCTGGTTTTCGATTTCGCGGCGCAGT
>CAVIWQ010000033.1:0-14330 GCA_963646605.1 Bacteroidaceae bacterium | reverse complement strand
AAAAAAATATTTTGACAAAATTATGACATAAAACTTGAGTTTACAAATTTTATATGCTATATTCTTTTTAAGAATTAAAGAGGTGAAAAAAATGAGTTGGAAAGTAAAAGCTGCCGCACTGGCCGTTACCATGTCTTCATGGTTTGGGGTATCTCAGGCAAAGTCACAGCCTGCAAAACAATCTGTTCAAAAAAAAGAAATTGTTGAAAAAACAAAAGCTTCAACTACTCAGGATTCTGTGAACACAGCTTCATTTGAAGACAGTGTCAAAAGCAGTAAAGATGCTAAGGTTGCTGCACTAAATGATAGTATAAGACGCGCTGAAAATTTAAGAAAATTTCGCAGCGTTGAACATGATATGCTTGGTCTTGTCGCACACTGCGAGGGAGTTAAAGCCAAAGCCTATTGGGATCCGAACGGCAAAGTTTGGACAATTGGTTTCGGCAACACAATCCGTCCTGACGGCAAGCCCGTTACACGCTATGATTTTATAAAAAGTGAAAAGGAGCTTTTTGACTATTTTCGCATCCATATCGAAGGCAAAATGTATGAAGATATGGAAAAATATTTGCCTATGGATAAAATGTCAAATGCCGAATTGATTGCCATGGGAAGTTTTCTTTACAATTGCGGCAGCGGCGTTTTGCGTAAAAAGAACGGTGAACTTTCCGAATTCGGACAAGCTGCAGTTGATTATTTTACAACACACAGCGATACCGCAAAAACAAAATTGGCAGAATTGATGGATAAAAGAGTTACAGCCAAAGGAAAAGTACTTCCTCAATTGGTTAAGCGCCGTGAACTTGAAAAAAGAGTTCTATTCGGCGATATAGTTCTTTGCAATGATAATTCAAAAACCGGCGAAAATGTACTGAACCTTTCGGAAATTTCACTCGGAGGCATATACAGCATAGGAAGCACAATTCCTAAAGATACAGCCCTTTTGTGCGATAAGCTGGAAAGCGTACGCGGTTTGAATTTAAACGACTCTATTCAAAATCAAATGCGGTTACGCCCCCAGCCGATATATAATAAAAAATTCTCCACCCGCAATTTGGCACAAATGAAAAAAGGCAAGCATAGATAACTATGCCTGCCTTTTTTAGGCTTTTATTCATCTTTTTTAAGCTGTTTCATCAAATTCGCTTTTTTCAAAACATCAGGAGTGTAAAGCAGCGCTATTTCTTCCTCTCGGCTCAATTCCATTGGCAAGTCATAGCTGATATAATTTTCCAACTTTATTTTAGCCATTTTCAAAGCCTGAATTCCAAATTCCGGCGCGGGTCCGTTGACCGGCAGCATCAAAATATGCAAAGCATTCAGCACATTGTTATCAACAACGGCGGCAACGCCATAAGAACAATTTTTGTTTTGAACAGAAATTTCCTGTTTAAATTTCAAAGCTGCAGTTAAAATATCAGGCACATTTACTTCTTCGGGAATAATAAAATAATGATGCCTGCGGGCGGCAATACCAACAGTTTCGCACGATGAAAACATCGAAATAGGAACCGACAGCATCAACCCCAATGTTATCGGCAGCATCCACCAAAATAAACTATGCGCATACTGCCAAACAATTAAGGTCGTTGCAACTCCTAACAGCATATGCCAATGATGGCGCGCCCAAGCAACGCGCAATGATGTCCCTGTTTCGTCACGATTTTGAGTATTCCAGCCCGCATCATTGCCGGCAAAAATATCAAACACAAACTTACTTTGAAACATCATCATAATCGGAGCGGTCAAAGCACTGAAAATAATTTCGGCAAATACGCTTTTAACCGCACCGAAAACTCCTCCAATATCGGAAAATTTGTTTTGTGATAAATAAGCAATCAATCCTAAAAACTTTGGAAAAATCAGCATAAACATTGATAGAACAAACAAACTTATGGTTCCGAGTTTATCAAAGATAGGCCATGTCGGGAACAATGTATAAGTTGTCGGAAAATATTCGGGAGGAAAAATATTGCGTCCTAAAGCAACGCCCAATCCAACTAACAAAAAGCACAGCCACAAAGGCGAAGACAAATAAGACATTATACCGATTATAAAATGAACACGGCTTATCGGGTGCAAGCCTTTTGAAAGCAACACTTTGATATGCTGCATATTTCCCTGACACCAGCGCCTGTCGCGTGTAGCAAAATCTATCATCGACGGCGGGCATTCTTCGTAGCTGCCTTTCAATTCAGGCAGCAGCCAAGCTGACCAGCCGCCGCGGCGGATTAAGGCGGCTTCGACAAAGTCATGACTCAAAATGTGGCCTCCAAACGGAGCTTTTCCTTTTAATACCGGCAACTTGCAGCATTCCATAAAAGCTTTAACTCTGATAATGGCGTTGTGTCCCCAATAATTGCTATCGCCCACTTGCCAAAAAGCCAGCCCCGCTGAAACAACAGGACCATAAACTTTTCCGGCAAATTGCTGAATCCGCGCAAACAAAGAATGACGGTTAATGCACATCGGCGGAGCCTGAATAATACCGGTCTGAGGGTTAGCTTCCATTAATTGCGTCATAGATACCATGGTTGTTCCCGCCAGCAAGCTGTCCGCATCCAAAACAATCATAAAATCGTACAAAGCACCCCATTTATGGCAAAAATCTTCAATATTTCCACTCTTACGCGCTGTATTGACCGAACGGCGGCGATAATACAATTTTATGTTTTCCGGCATTTTCTTTTTGGCTTCCAGCCAAATCTGCTCTTCTTCCACCCAAATTTTAGGATTTGTACTGTCGCTCAAAACAAAAATATCGTATGCACTGCCCTGACCTGTTTCTTTCAGACTGTGAGCCATAGCCAGCAAATTTGCAAAAACGCCCACCGGATCTTCGTTATAAACAGGCATCAACACCGCTGTTTTTGTTGTTATTTTTGTTTTCTTATCCGGCCAGATGATTCCTTTGGTCTTTTGTTGTTTCAATAATTGCCAAAAGCCGAAAAGACTTGACCAAAAAAACAGAGCAATCCAAGCAAAGGTTAAAATAAACAACGCCGTCATCAAAAATTGCGTAATAAACAGCGACGAATTCGGAATAACTTCAATCCATTTAAAAGTTGCCAGCAGTGTGCTGACAAACATTAACCCAAAAATTGCCAAACGGCGGCGGGCTATTTGTTTTTTGGTAATTGGTATAAATTCGGAACTCATTTTTTTATTTCCTTTTCAGCCCCCAAAACCTCAAGCTTCTGCGGCTTCATTTCAGAATAATCGTAAGCCGGAGCATTTAAAACAAAACATTCTCTTAAAGTTTTTGCTAATTTTTCAGGCATTTTCAGCTGTTTAAAATCCTGCACAGTCAAATTCTCGGCAGCATTGCACAATAAAAAACAAAGTTTAAATTCCGCCAACAATTGCTCATCAGCAAAACCGCTGTTTGGAAATGTTTGCATAGCAAGTTTTAAAAGCACTCCATCCAATTTAGCAACCAGTTCATCACCGTTGCCTGATTTAAAATCTATATGTTCGGCAATGGTTCCGACAATATCCGGCAATTGATTTCCGTCAAATCCCAAACTGCGCAAATAGGCTTCTATAATATCATTTTTTCCCTGAATTTTTATGGTAACCATTGATAACTCCATATTTCGGAAATATTTTTACCTTTTTTAACCACCGAAGCACGCAGTTCCGAGGTTTTGCCATTAGGTTCAAAATCAATATACGCTGTCAAACCTTTTGTAACCGGATTATATGTTAAATATTTACCGACAATTTTTCCTTCACTGGCAGACACATCTAATGTTGCTATTCCTTTCTCCACTTCTCTTTGCATATTGAGAATATCAAAATCTATAACAAACTTGCGCTTATTTTCTTCCATCATACCAGAAATTCCGCCTACACCGGTATAAGTCGCTGTAACATCTCCTTCAATATGTTCAACCGGAAATTTTGTAAACCAAAACAAACGGTAGGCATAATGAATTTCATGCTGAGGAACAACTTTTTCTTTCGGAACCCAATAAGCGACAATATTATCGTGAATTTCCTGCTGTGAAGGAATTTCAACCAATTCAACCCAGCCTTTTCCCCAATTTCCGACAGGTTTTACCCATGTGCTCGGACGCTGCTCGTAATTGGCTTCAAAATCCAAATAATGCGCAGGGTTTCTATCTCTTTGCAGCAAACCGAACCCTTGAGGATTTTCATCAACAAAAGCGCTGATACGCAAACGCGGTGAATTGTCCAACGGCCTCCACAGCCATTCACCTTTACCGTTTAACACCAACAAGCCGTCACTGTCATGAACTTCCGGACGATGATCGTCAAATCTGTTTTTGGTGTTTTCGCCAAAAAGATACATTGAAGTCAGCGGGGCAATACCGAGTTTTGTAATTTCCTTGCGCGGAAAAATACGCGCATCGACATCCATAACCGTATTTTCTCCTGGAGTAATAACAAATGTATAAATTCCAGAAGCGCTTTGACTGTCTAATAAAGCATAAACCGTTACAGATTTATCACGCTGTTTGGGGCGGACAATCCAAAACTCACGAAAGACCGGAAATTCTTCACCGGTTTGAACCGCCGTATCAATAGCCAAACCGCGTGCCGAAAGCCCATATTTTTGATTTTTTCCCAAAGCGCGGAAATAACTTGCTCCCAAAAAAGAAACCAATTCATCATAATATTGTTTTGTATTCAGCTGATTATGCAGTCTGAAACCGGCATATCCGTTTTGCGGCAAGTTATCGGTATTCAATTTATTTTTGCCATAATCAAAAAAAGACGGAGTATAAACAAAGGGAATAATTTTTCCATCAACAATTTCATTAACTTTAACCGGCGTCAAAAACAATGATCCCAAATGGAAAAATTGAATTTCAAAAGGAAGTTTTTGCCCGAACCACGGTCCTTTTTCGCGTTTGAAACGTATATCGCGATAACGGTCATAATTGAGTTCTTTCAATTCATCGGGCAAATTATCTTCCGGAGCAACATAAGGCTGTTTTGCCAAAGCCGAAGCTATATTTGCCAATTGTCTAACATCAAATTCATCGCTTTGCGCAGACATAACTTCAGACAGCTGTTGCTGCCGATAATTTTCATAAAAAATTTTCCCCTCATAAACGCCATAAACAACGCCTATGCCACACAAAATACAACACACTGTTTTTATGCTATTTTTCATATTATGTTCCTGAAAATTCAAAATCTATTCTATATACAGTTCATTTTTCGGCAAAAGTCAAGCTTCAGGAATTGCAGGTGTTAAAAATTAAGCAAAATATTGCTTGCAATTTATTTTAGTCTGTATATTATATGTCCGTTTTTGAATTATTTTCATATTATAAATCATAACAACACCAATCAAATGAACACTCCCCGTTTTACGAGGAATTTTTTTGTGGAAAAAATAAAAAAAATATTTTGCCCGATGGCTTGACCCAACCGGCAAATTTAACTATAATATAGGTGTTTAACTTAAATTATGTTGTATTAAATTATTGTATTAAAATTTAGATTGTATGAAAAAGAAAATGTTGATTTCAGTAGCAATGCTGTTGATATCTGCCGTTTCGATGTTTTCTGTGGCAGAAGCCCATACGGAAGCATTCAGCGACACAACCGTTACTGCTATTGAAGAAGACACGCTTGACAATGCTGATAGCATCGCAGCCGATAATTCAGGAGTCGACTCAGTGTCAAGTGACAGCAGTTTAGTAAAATTTCGCAACGCTGCATACGACATGCTTTGTCTGGTTGCACATTGCGAAGGTGTCAAAACTGAGGCCTATTTTGATCCGGTTGGAAAAAAATGGACCATTGCATTCGGTAACACGGTACGTCCGGATGGAAAAGCCGTTCGTTACGGCGATTGCATAAGAAGCGAAGCTGAGTTGATGCACTACTTCAACGCACATATTGAGCAATATATGTACGATGATATGTGCCGCTATCTGCACCTTGACAAAATGAACAACGCTGAAATTGTTGCTATGGGAAGTTTCCTATACAATTGCGGCAGCGGTGTTCTCCGTCAAAAAAACGGCGCTCCTTCTCAACTTGCAAAAGCAGCGAATGCCTATTTTGACAGTCACAGTGAAAAAACAAAAGCCGCACTGAAATCGCTGATTGAACAAAAAGTGACTTCAAAAGGAAAAGTTCTTCCGCAGTTGCAAAAACGGCGTGATTTGGAACTCCGAATTTTGTTCGGCGAAATCGTGCTTGATAACAAAGGTGAGCTGAAACTTGCAAATGCCGTAAACTTTGCGGCGGTTGCATTAGGCGGAGTTTATTGTTTTGGCGGCCGTCGTCTTCCTGCCGACACATTGGATTTGTGTAACAGGCTGGGAAACATGGGCGGCAGAAACTTAAACGATTCCATTCAAAATCAGCTGAGAGGACATGTTCGTCCGATGCGCCGCAAGCGCTAATTAAAAAAAGAGCCCCAACATATCAATGTTGCGGGCTCTTTTTCTTTAAGACTGATTAGAACAAAACTTTAACGTTTACACCAGCCGTATAATCATATTTAATCTCGCTGTTTCCGGTTCCGCCGAGATAATAATCGCCATATACGCCCAAAGCCACGTTATCTCTTACAAAATAGTTAGCCTCGGCTTGCCAATACCACATATTTTTGTTTGCGCCGGTATCGGTGTTGAAATCATAACGAATACCGGTATCAACTGCAGCTTTGTCAAATGTTTTATGAACACCTGCAAATGCGGAATAAAACATTTCACGGTCGTTTTGGTCAATCGGAGATTCTGCTCTAAACATTGTATACGGAGTTAAACCATTGCCCATATCATATCCCAATTGAGCTTCGAGTTTAATTTCTTTATACCAATCAGAACTTTCACCTTTGTGTCCGTACCATGAAGCCGGCTGATAAGTATAATAACCGGCACCGATTTGTGTCAGGATATTATTATAATTCCAATTATATTTTGCTCCCAATTCATAACCGAAGTTATGGTCATTGTTATATTCTTGATTGGTCAGACCTTTAAAATCAAAATTATTTTCAATAACGCCATATACGGATAAATTATCATTAACACCGTAAGTAATTTCTTCAGCGGCAACCAAATCTTCACCGGCAAAATCACTGTGTTTGAATTTTGCGCGCGAATAATCAATAGATGTGTTGGAAAGAACTTCACCTTTTGAAGGCAGGAATAACGAGCCTGTAAAATCTTTTGCATTAGCGGCACCGGCAGTTAAAGCAACGGCAGCTGTGGTTAAAAGCATAGTTTTAAAGTTCATGAGATATCTCCTTAGTTATTTTCACAATCCGTCTTAATCGGATGCTGAAATCATATCTGTCCATATATTAAGATTCAATTAATTAAACGACTTACTCAATAACAATAAATTACTGTTTTGTAACAAAATTTACTTTTTCAAATCAATACTTTACATAATCAAAATATTTGTTATAGTTATAAGGTTGTTTCGTTCTGAGAGCTGACATTATGCTAAAAGAATACCCTCCGTCATATAAATTGGGCGCTTTAATTTTATGCCTGCTTATTTGTTATTCAGCTAAAAAACCGCTGTATCAACATATCTGGGGAAAATATACCGGTTATATTCCGTCTTTGGGTAACGAAACTTTTATAAATATTGAACAAACCCAAAAGAAACAATCCGCCAAAATCGCCGGATATAATATAGAATACAAACTGCGCCGCAAATACTCAGTAAAAGGCCGAGTTGTTTTTGTTGATTGGAACGACGGTTGGTTCAACACCTGGTATCATGCCGCCGGAAATAAAGGAACAAAATTGTACAATGCCGTATCACCTGTCGACTTATCAATTATACACGGCAAAACTGCCGAAGACGGTAATTGGCAAAAAATAGAATTTAATCACGAAGAACGGGCATTAATTACAAGTTATAGATATGACAATATACCGGTTATAAATAAAGATGAAATAAACAACAATCACGTCATTCCGGCAAACAACGCCGTTCGTAAAGCCATTTCTATTATGAAAGTCGGAGATATTGTGGAACTTGAAGGATATTTAATGGATTGGAACGGCACTGGAAAATTCAGTTGGTTTAATATAGAAACAGCAGTCGAACCGGGGGAGCTTCATCCAAAAATACTTTTCGGAGGGCAGCAGGGAGCAGGTTTTTGCCGTCAGTTTTATATCACAAAAATAAGCTTTGACGGTTACACATTTGAATAAGACTGTTTTCTATTGTTTTTAATTTGCAAAAAGCGCTTGCTGTCCAAACAAAATTTGTTTAATCTTACGTAAAATTTTAATAAGGAAAACATAAAAATGATTGCCAAATTGCGCGGAATTGTTGATAGTTTCGGTGATGACAGCGCCATAATCGATGTTAATGGCGTGGGGTATTTGGTGTACGCTTCGAACCGAACACTTTCAAAACTGGTAAAAGGTTCAGAAGCAACGCTTTTTATTGAAACGGTTGTCCGTGAAGACAGTATCAGTCTTTATGGTTTTGCATCTGCGCTCGAAAAAGAGTGGTTTTTGACTCTGACCAAAGTTCAGGGCGTGGGAGCAAAAGTATGTTTGAGCATTCTTTCAATTTTAACTCCTCCGCAACTCTCTCAGGCCATAGCCGCACAAGATAAAACTTCATTCACCAGAGCGGCGGGCGTCGGTCCCAAATTGGCCGCAAGAATTGTTACCGAACTCAAAGGCAAAATGGTTGGACTTCCTATCGGAGCCGATACTTCTGATTACACAGCGGCTATGGATGATGAAAATCAGACAACAGCTCCAACCGAAAACCACTCGGCAGCAAACACCGTTGAAGATGCAATTTCAGCTTTGGTCAACCTTGGCTATCAGCGGATTGATGCTTATCAAGCCGTAAATTCTGCCGCCGGAAAAAATCCTGATGCCGGAATTGCCGATTTAATCCGGTTAGCCTTAAAAGAATTTGCAACGCGGGAGGCATAAAAAATGGAACGTATTGTAAGCCCGCACGAATTACCTGAAGATGACAACGGAATTAACGCTCCTGTCAATCTCCGTCCTTCTTCGCTTGACGAATTTGTTGGTCAGAGGCAGGTTTGCGAAAACCTGAAAATTTTTATTGAAGCAGCCAAAATGCGCCATGAAGCGCTTGACCATGTTTTACTTTTCGGTCCTCCTGGATTGGGAAAAACCACTTTGGCTTCGATTATAGCTAAAGAATTAGGTGTAAATTTTAAAGCAACTTCTGCTCCGATGATTTCAAAATCTGGAGATTTAGCGGCAATCTTGACCAATCTTGAAGCAAATGATGTTCTGTTTATCGATGAAATCCACCGTCTTAATCCGGCTATTGAAGAAGTTCTTTATTCGGCAATGGAAGACTTTCAATTAGACTTGATAATCGGCGAAGGTCCCTCTGCCCGTTCGGTAAAAATTGATTTGCAGCCCTTTACATTGGTTGGCGCCACTACCCGTTCGGGATTGCTGTCCACACCTTTGCGCGAACGTTTCGGAATTCCTCTGCGTTTAGATTTTTATTCTCCTGACGATTTGGAAAAAATTGTTTTGAGAGGCGCGCATTTGCTCAATGTACCGATGAATGAACAGGGAGCGCGTGAAATTGCCTGCCGTTCGCGAGGCACACCGCGTGTTGCCGGCCGGCTTTTGCGCCGTGTTCGCGATTTCGGAGCCGTAACTTCAAATGGTGAAATCGGAGCTCAAACTGCAGATATGGCGCTCAAACGCCTTAATGTCGACAAATTAGGGCTAGATGCCTTCGACAAACGCTATCTAACCTGCATAGCTCAAAATTACGGCGGAGGTCCTGTCGGTGCAGACACACTGGCCGCAGCATTGTCCGAAGAACGCGACACAATTGAAGAAGTTATCGAACCGTTTTTACTTAAACTCGGCTTTTTGCAGCGCACGCCGCGCGGACGTGTTATTTCTGATTTAGGCTGTGATTATCTAGGTTTGCCGCGAATGAGAAAAAATGTAAAACAATTTAATGAACAAAATGATTTATTTGCACAAGGAGAAGACTAAATGCCCGAAATCAATGCCCCGCAGGGAAAATTTGTTGAAGGAAAGTTTTATTTTCCGGTAAGAATTTATTATGAAGACACTGATGCCGGCGGCATAGTCTACTATGCAAATTATTTAAAATTTGCCGAACGCGCCAGAACGGAATTTATAAGAGCTGTCGGCTTTAATCAACAAGAACAGCTCAACAGTGATGAACGCGCCGGATTTGTAGTCAGACATTGCGAAATAGATTATCAAGCTCCGGCAATGCTCGATGATTTATTGACGGTAAGCTGCGAAATCAGCGAGTTTGGCGGCGCTTCGGCAACCATGCACCAAGAAATCCGCCGCGGCGAACAGCTTTTGGTCACTTTGGATGTAAAGGTTGTGTATGTTCTCCTAAAAAACAAACGCCCTTCCCGAATTCCGAATGAACTCAAAAATCTTCTGTCAAAAAAATAAAACCGATATTTTAATTTCAAACTCCGTATAAAAAATTATACGGAGTTTTTTAGCTCTATAAGTTTAAAAAATAACAAAATTTTACCGACTTGACTTGACAACTGCCGAAAAAGTTGTATCCCTACATAGTTTTAAAATAACTATATCCGAAAAAAGAGAAAAAAATGCCGAAAATTTTGAAAAACCTAAAAAAATTTTATCTCAAAAATTTTGCTCCAAAACTTTATGAAGTTTTGAAAAAAGGCTACACAGCCGAACAATTCCGCCGCGACTGCCTTTCCGGTATGACCGTAGCCGTCATTTCAATTCCTCTTGCCATGGCTTTGGCCATTGCTTCAGGCGTTACACCTGCTCAAGGTCTTTATACGGCAATTGTCGCCGGATTTTTTATCGCTTTATTGGGCGGCAGCCGTTTTCAAATCGGCGGTCCGACCGGCGCATTTGTTGTTGTTATCTTTGACGTTATGCAGAACTATGGATACACGGGATTGGCCGCTACAATGCTTATTGCCGGCATTACACTGATTATAGCCGGTTTTTTGCGTCTTGGTTCCTACATTCGTTATATTCCTTATCCTGTTGTAACAGGTTTTACGGCAGGTATCGGTTTGTTGCTTATATCGACTCAAATAAAAGATTTTTTGGGTTTGAAAATCGATAATGTTCCTGCCGATTTTATTCACAAATGGCAAGTTTATTTGTCAAATCTCGGAGAATATACAGCTGCTGCAATTTTTGTTTCAGCCGTTTCTTTAGCAATAATTTTATTTATCCAATACAAAAAACCAAAACTTCCGGCATATTTAATTTGCGTTGTCACTGCCACTTTATTGGTTGCCCTGTTTGGTCTTAATATTGATACAATCGGCAACAAATTCGGCGGAGTTCCTCACTTTTTGCCAATGCCGAAAATTCCAGACGGCTTAACACTGAGCTTGTTCTTAAAAGTTATGCCGAGCGGTTTGACAATTGCCTTTTTGGCCGGCGTTGAATCTTTGTTGAGCGCTACCGTTGTTGACGGTATGAGCGGTGATAATCACAACTCAAATGCAGAATTGATTGCCGAAGGTACCGCAAATATTTTCAGTATGTTTTTTGCAGGTGTTCCGGCAACCGGCGCCATTGCACGTACAGCCGCCAACTTCAAAGCCAAAGCATACTCTCCTGTGTCGGGAATTATGCAATCCGTATTTTTGCTGTTGTTTATGCTTTTGCTCTCCCCTGCTGCTAAATATATTCCTCTGTCCTGTTTGTCTGTTGTATTGATTTTAATCGGCTACAATATGATGAACATCGGCAAAATCATAAAACTTTTGGAAGGTCCGCGCGGAGACTGCTATACTTTGGTTGTAACTTTGCTCCTTACCGTTGTTGTTGACTTAAACACCGCTATCAGCGTTGGCTTTGTAATGTCCAGCATTATCTTTATGCACCGTATGAGCCGCGAAATCGAAGTAGAAACCGATGAAAAAGCGCTTGAATATAATGGCGGCGGACGCGACTTAACGCAAGTTTTGCATGAAAAAGGCGTTGTTTCAATGCGTTTCTATGGACCTTTATTCTTTGGCGGAGCTTCTCAAATTGCAAATATGTTCAACCACATTGAAGAACATCCGAAAGTTGTTATTTTGCGTTTAGGCTATGTTCCTGTTGTTGATGCCACCGGTGCAAATGTTATTGTGGAATTTATCAAAAAGGTTAAAAAAGATAACACAAAGATAATTCTGTCTAACATCAAAAAACAACCGCGCCGCGTTTTGCACTCTACTTTCTTGAAAGAAGGCATTGATTATCACACAATTTCAATTGCTTCCAACTTTGAAAATGCATTAAAAATGACTCGTCGTTATTTGAAAACCCAAGAAAAAACTGGACAAAGCGACAAAAAATAAGTATATTATTGTCAAAGTTCAATCTTTGACAGGAGTATGCTTATGGATATTTATCGCGTTGTATGTAGTGAAAATCAGCGGTTATACCCAGGGAAAACATTTATTGATTTTATGCCCGCCGGCACTAACCGCTATGAAGACGCCGTTATTCACGACAGCATTTTAAAAATGCGTCAAATGATCAACCCAGAGGTCGACAGCCTGACCACTGGGTTGCTTTTGTATGATTTCGGCGATGGAAACATCAGCCTGCAGTACGAAAAAGCTTATAATTACCTAATACGGCGCAATCAGGCTTATATAAAAGATAAATACGAAAATATGATAATAGACCGCTTTAAGGATATGCGGGCAATGGGAAAAGAAAAAACTCTTGATGTCAGCTTGTCCACATTAGCCGTTGTTTATGACTTTTATAAAAGCGATGATAAAAATCTAGATTCCCCGCGCAGCGCAAGAGAAATGGAGCTCCGCCGCAAAGCTGAGGAGTACAGACAATCACAAAAACGCAAGCAAGATGCCATCAACGATACGCACACTAAAGAAACACCATATTCGTCATCACAGCTTTTAGCTTGGAAAATGGCTCATTATAATGGGGATTAATTTTTTTATTTTTCAGAATTGTTCACAAAGCGCTTAATCATATCGAGCGCTTTGTTATAATAGTCTTTGCTGTGAGCAGCCACATCTGATTTACTTATATTGCGAAATTCAAGCGTATAACTGCTATCGGGATTGCGTTTAATTCCTCTGGCTTCAATAGATTGCACTTTATCTGCCATCAGATCGGCAAATTCATCAATATCAACTTCATACAAACCGGCAACCTCTTCCGGCTGCAAAACGGCCTTATATGGCGACCCTGTCACCATCGCCATATAAACCATTTGAAATTCACGGTTGTTAATATTTTCAGCCTCATAAATTTCTTTGCTTGTAAACAATTTAACAATATCGTCTTTTTGAAGTTTCAATCCCAATTCTTCCTGTATTTCACGATAGCCGTCTTTAACCTCTTCACCGGCACGAATGTGACCGGCAGCTGAAATATCCAGCTTATCTGGAAATATATCTTTGTCGGGATTACGCAGCTGCAACCATAGCAGAGTTTTTCCATCTGGTGTTTTATGAGCCAGCCAACAATGAAAAGTTTTGTGCCACAATCCTTCACGATGTGCCTGTGATTTCATTGCAGTACCCAAAAGGTTCATATTTTCATCAAAAATGTCAATCAATTCATCTGCCATAGTCGTGTGTCCTTCATTTTAGTCAAGATAATATTCTATTGTCGAAACAACGCGCACCTTTTTCTCAATGCTGTTCATCTCAACAGAGCTTGCGGTTTCTCTACGCGGCAAAATTGAGAAAACGCCCTGAGTAGCTTGACGAATTTTACCAACTTTAGAATTTGAGCTCTTAGCAAACTCAGCAGCGGCGGCAGCAGCATTGCGAGTGGCATCTTCAAGCATTTGCGGTTTGATTTCATTAATTTTTGTAAAAATGTAAGCAACCGGACTATAAGCATTATTGTCAAGCACAATTCCTTTTGCAATCAATGTGCTTGTTGAATTTATGGCTTTATCAACCAAATCAACGTTATTTGAACTTACTTCTATATTTTGAGATAAAATGTATCTGTTTGCCGGTGTATCCGTACGATAAGGGTTAGCCATCAAATCATTGATTTCAGAACGTTTAATAGTAACTTCATCATCCTTAAAGCCCATATCTTTCAAAAAAGAAACAACAATTTTCTGCTGATCTTCAACTTCTTTTTGAGCAATAGACAAATCATTTCCGGTTACAACATATTTAATGTCCCACACGCCGAGATCAGCGCGGACATCCATTTCAGCCAAACCTTTTACGGTAACAAAATTAGATTCCATTTTGGTATGGTAATAATAGTATCCGGGGAAAAAGCCACCGGCAGTAATACCGGCTGCCAAAACCACGGCAGAAACAAATTTAGTAACATCCGACATATTATCTCTCCTAAAATAAATTGTATAAGTAATCCTCATAT
>CAVIWQ010000032.1:0-14407 GCA_963646605.1 Bacteroidaceae bacterium | reverse complement strand
GTCCAAACTGTCAATAGGTGTTTTGATGTCCTGAAAATGCAAAAAAAATACCGGTCATAAAGACCGGTATAAAAATCAATTAACAAAAAACTACTTCAATTTTTTCTCAACAAATTCTTCGTGCTTTTTGCTTTTCTTGTCATATTTTTTCAAACTGAGCTTTTCCGGATGGGTTCTCGGATTTTTTTCAGCGAGATAAAATGTACCGGTACCGGCTGTGCTTTCCAGCTTTACTTTTACTTTAATTGCTTTTGCCATTTTTCAAATACTCTTTTTATAAAGGTTTATCCATATTACTTTGCGTGTAATATAGCTTTTTTTAAGGTGTTGTCAATAGCTTTTTTGTCGGCATGTAATACAAACTGAAACGCAAAAAGCTGCCTTTTATTTCGGGCAGCTTTTTATTCAGCGTTAACTGTCTATTTAAGCTTTTATTTTAATCAGTCCTATTTTTTTCTTTCCCTGAGCGATTTTTATCTGACCATTGTCGATATCACTTGCTGAAAAACAATAGTTTTCGTTATCTAAAGATCTATCGTTTACCTTGATACCGCCTTGTTTTATCAATCTGCGCACTTCGCCTTTGCTGGAACACCAGCCGATTTCAACAATGGCATCGAGAATGCTCAAGCCGTCAGCGCTGTTTTTTTCTATAAAGGGTAATTCGTCTCCGGTGCAGCCTTGTTCAAAAGTTTTAACGGCTGTCTCACGGGCAGCTTCTGCTTCGGCTGTGCCTCGGCATATTTTTGTTGCTTCAAAGGCCAAAATCTTTTTAGCTTCGTTGATTTCTTGATCTTTTAATGCTTCTAAACGGCGGATTTCATCCATCGGCAAATCGGTATAAATGCGCAGACATTTTCCGACTTCGGCGTCTCCGATATTGCGGAAATATTGAAAATAATCATAACTCGGCAATTTTTCTTCATTAATCCAAACTGCGTTGCCTTCGGATTTGCCCATTTTTTTGCCGGACGAGTCGGTAATAATCGGACTGGTAAAACCAAAGAGTTCAACATCATATTTACGGCGTCCAAGTTCTGTGCCTGATGTGATATTTCCCCATTGATCCGAGCCGGCTATTTGTGCACGGCAGCCGTATTGTTTGTATAATTCGCAGAAATCATATCCCTGCAGCAGCATATAGTTAAATTCCAAAAATGACATCGGCTGTTCGCGTTCCAATCTGGTCTTTACGCTGTCCATGGTCAACATACGGTTAACGGAATAATAAGTGCCGATATCTCTTAAAAAAGAAAGATAATTGATGTTTTTGAACCAATCCCAGTTGTCAACCATTAAAGCATCGGAAGCCCCGTTTCCGAATTTTAAAAATTTGGAAAAAGATTTCTTTAAACCTTCAACGTTGTGAGCCAAAGTTTCTTCTGTCAAAAACGGACGCAGTTTGTCTTTGCCGGAAGGATCACCGATACGGGCAGTAGCGCCGCCGACCAATGTCAAAGGTTTATGTCCGCATTTTTGAAACCAACGCAGCATCATCAACGGTACAATGTGTCCGACGTGCAAACTGTCGCCGGTAGGATCAGAACCGAGATAACCCACGGCTGGAATGCCTTTTTGTTCGCACTCATATAAATAAGTGTCAAAACCGTTTTCGTTTGTGCATTGATTGTAAAAGCCGCGTTCAACCATAATATTAAAAAACTGTGATTTGAAATTACTCATCTTTTCTGTCCTTGTTAATAAATACCCGTGCATACTAGCATATAAAATATGAATTTCAACAATTTGATATTTTTTGTCACAAAAAGTATTTTTGTCTATTGCATTTTATTTTAAATGTGGTAGTATCATTGTTACTAACAACAATTATTAACTTTAATACTTATAATTATGAGAAAGTCAGTTTTCGTAGCATTCGTTGCTATTTGTGTGAGTGTTTTGTGTGTTTCTTGCGGCTATACACCAAAAGTTGAGCCTATTGAAAGAAGCAACGGTTTTTCAACCTATACCCAGAAGGTAGACGATCGTGAGTTGATGGGAGTTCAGAATGCTTCAGGCACTTCTATCCGTGATGCTCGCTATACCGGTGTTGAGTATCAGAAAGGCTACTTCATCGGTACAATCGCTGCTTATCAGTCGTACGAACTGTTCGACACTCAAGGTAAGGAAGTTTTACCGAAGGTGAAGAAGTCTGTCGTCGGGTTTTGGGACAATGTTACAGATAGTCTGCAGCATTTTGCCATCGAGGAAGCAAACACCGAGCTTCGCTACTGGTTCTTCCCGTCTAACGGAAAGATTGTAGGTCCGCAGAAAGATATGCATCTCTACACTCTTGAGCATCTTATTGTTTTTGAGAAAGACGGCAAGTACGGCGTTCTCAATTATGATAACAAGGAGCTCGTTCCTCTTTGCGAACAGCTTGTTTTTGCAACACGCACCGATGTAAAGAGGGTTAAGCAAGGCAAAAAATTTGTCCGTGAGACCGTGAAAACTCCTATTATCTATACCGCTACCAAGGGAAAAGATGATTGGAAAAAGTTCTCCGCTGTTACAGGACAGCCTTTAGGTGAGCTCGATTCTCAGGATGCCGATCTGATTAACAAATCAAACGACACTATGCTCAATAACGTCTATGCCGTTAGAGAGCAAAAGTAAGTCGATTGTAACTTTAAGAAGCTTCTTATCCATTGGGATAAGGAGCTTCTTTCATTTTAAATTTTATAAAAATTTTAACCAGCCGAATGTATATTAAAAATCATAATATGCAAAAATAGGTGAAATGATGAATAATATCAAAACATTAACGGCGCTTGGGCTAATGAGTTCAACTTCATATGAAGGGGTTGGAATTGCAAGAATAGAAACTGACGGCGTCGACATTAAAAGTTTTGGGCCTGCTTATATTACACCTTTTGAAGAAAATTTAAGCGATGCAATTCGCAAAATTGACGGCAAGCGTGCCGATGCTTCTCCGGCCGTAGCAGATGAAATCAGCCGGACAGAAACAGCTTTTACTCAGTTTTGTGCGGATATAGTAAAAAATTTTATAAGCGATAATCCTGAAAAAATAGATGTTATCGGTTTTGCCGGTCATACCATTTATCACAATCCTGCGGAATGTTATACACATCAAATCGGTGATGGAAAAATGATGTCCGAATTATCGGGAATACGTACGGTTTCGGGTTTTCGTAAGGCGGATATACTTAACGGAGGGCAGGGGGCTCCGTTTTCGCCTGTGTATTATCAGGCATTAACGGCAAAATGTCCGAAACCGCTTGTTGTTATTGATATAGGAGGAACAACAGATATAAGCTGGTTCGGTGCCAACGGCGAAATGCTGGCATTTGTATCCGGCCCAGGAAACGCCGTTATAAATGATTGGGTAATGAAACATGGTGGAATGCATATCGATTATAATGGTCGATTGGCTGTTCTTGGGCATGTCCATGATAAAATTTTATCTAATCTTATGCATCATAAATATTTAGCTCTGCAGCCGCCTAAAGCATGCGGACGGTCAATGTTTAATGAAAAAATGGAACATTTAGAAGGTTTGAGTTTGGAAGATGGGGCGGCAACGGCAACGGCTTATGTTGCGGAGTCTATTGTTTATTCAATGGCGCTGTATCTGCCTGAACCGCCGGTTGAAGTTTATGTCTGCGGAGGCGGGGCAAAAAATCCGACTTTAATGCGTTTTCTGCGGCAAAGATTGCCGGAAACAATGGTGAAAATAACTGCAGAAAAAGGATGGAATGTGGACGCGATAGATGCGCAAGCCGCCGCTTTTTGGGCGGTTCGCCGGTTAAATCTTTTACCGATTAGTTTTCCGTTTACAACAGGGGTTCCTGTGCCTTGCATTTGCGGAGAAGTTTTTGAACCTTGAAAGCAATAAAATATTTTTGTCCAACTACTTGCCAATAAGTAAAAAACAGGGTATTATAATTCACAATAAAAATTTTTAATACTAATTATTTTATGCGATTTATGAAACAAATGTTTATTTTCTTGGTTCTTGTTTTGATTGTCGGTTTTTTGACATTTCATGACAACAAAAAAGATTACGCTGAAATCGGCAAAACCAATTTTACATCTTATGTCGAGCGCGTGGATGGTTACAACAAAGTTGGAATTTGCGATAGTGCAGGCGTTGTCTTTCGTGATGCCAAGTATTACAGTGTTGAAGAAAAAGCCGGTTACATGGTGGCTTATTACTATGACAACAGCGGCATAGACCTCTTTACCGTTAGTGGTGACAGTATTTTGCCTGAAGTGAAAAAATCATCGGTTATCTTTTGTGAAAATGGCTCAGAGTCATATTTTTCAATTGAAAGCGAAGATGGCGATGTGTATGCGCTTTTGGCTGAATCAGGCAAAGTAATCGGTCCTTGTCAAAGTTTTGAAGTTGTTTATGGTAGACATGCCATTATGTACCAACAAAATTTAAGTTGGGGAATGTACTCTTTTGACGGAATGAAAGTTTTGCCAAATGAGTATTCACAAGTGATTTTTGTTACCGAAAAGATAAATACTTTAATTAAAAAACGCAAAAGCGTTGTTACTGAAGAGTATTTGTTAGCTGGAAACGGTGTTAAGTGGCAAAAATTTTCAAGCAATGGCGATTTGATGGGAGCAGTATCTAAAGAAACCGTTGATTCGTTAAAAAAACAACCTTCATTCGAGGCTGTTATGCGTAATGTGGTTTATTCCGTTAACTTTGAACACTAAAAAAATCCTCTTTTGCTTTTATGCAAAAGGGGATTTTTTTTGAATCTTAAGTAATAAAAGTTATCAAATGAAACTACCCGTGCATAATTCTGGCTTCATAATCGTAAACAGTGGTTTTGCTTGTATAATCAGCTTCAACTACAACAACTTTTTCAGCTTTTTCAAAAGCCTTCATAGCTTGTTCATGCAGTTTATCCAAAACGACAATATCCGTTCTTGTTCGATAAAGCAAAGCGGCAGTCTGCCCTTTTTTGTATAAGATATAAGGATAAGAAGGAGTTCCGCTGCAAGCAGAAATAATAACGGCAATTTTGCCGTCATCCGCAACAATAACCTGATAATCCTCAGCGTTTTTCATTAAAGTCTGCTCTTGGCTTTTGCTGCTAATGCATTAATTCCGGAAATACCGAGATTTTCTACTTTTTGGGTTACGGAATTAAGAGCTTTTTGAGATTCAGACATTAAGAAATTTCCCATGCTGTTTCCCAGACTGCAACCGGAAAAATAAGAAGCCATACTGCCTACTTCGCTTAACATTGCCCCCGATGCTCTCGCTCCGCACCGAATAGCAATTCCTGCACCTTTTATACCGTATTTTGCTAAAGTGGCTGCGACATCAATGCCTTTTTTTGCTGCTTCGCTCATATTTCAAGCCTTTCAAATTAAATTCAATAAATAATTGTATCATTTTTTTGTATTTTGGTCAATGTATAAAGCTCTTTCAATTTTGAAACCGATTATAAAAAAACTGCGAAATCAATTACGATTTCACAGTTTTAAAATTTCAGATAGAATTAATTAAATGCGGTGAAAATTCCAATGAAAATATTTACCAAAGAGGCAAGCCATTCTTTTACATTATGGAAAATAGGCCACCAATCAACCTGCCATCCTAAAAAGCCGATTGGAATAAAGAACAATCCAAATTTGACGGCATCGATTTGCAGATTTCTGTTTATCACAGCAAATTCGGCGTTTGTCTTGTTCAAGAAGTCTTCTTTAGCTTTTCCAAACTTTTTCTCAAGCTGTTTCTCGGCTTCTTTGATTTTTTGGCCGAAAGCTATGTAATTCGTCAAAAATACCAAGAAAAACCGCATGGAAAGCAGTCCGAAAATAATCATGAAAAACAAAGCAATACTTGATTTTTTGTCTCCTAATGACAAAGAAAAAATAAAAAGAAAACAAGCAAACGCTGCAATGCAGGCAATAACGCTTAACTCTACTTTTGAAATTTTTTCATCATGAGCACCGATAAATTTAAGAAATGCATTCATACGCAGATAATAATTAAAAGTTTAACATAAAAATTTTTTTATAGACAAATATTATGCTGTTTTTATGTTTTTGTCAAGTTTTATGCTTCTCTATAAAAACTTGACTTGTCATATATATTGTATTAAATTTATCCGCAGTTCAAAGGAAGAAAAGCCAATGCTTAAAAGCATAATACATATAAATTCGATTATTATCCCTTAGGGGATATGCTTTTCTTTATACATTCTTTATTTTTTTCAAAAACAATCCGTTCAATAATTTATTTGTTAGACAGGGGTTCAAAATGACCAAATATTACCCGGAAGTTAAGGCAAAGCCTGACTTTGTAGAATTAGAAAAAGAAGTTCTCAATTTTTGGGAAGAAGACAAAACTTTTGAAAAATCAGTGCATAACCGCGATGGCGCCGCTGAGTTTGTTTTTTATGACGGCCCTCCGTTTGCCAATGGTACACCGCACTACGGACATATCATGGTATCGTATGTAAAAGACGTGGTTGCCCGTTTTCAAACGATGTGCGGCAAAAAAGTAGAACGCCGTTTGGGATGGGATTGTCACGGATTGCCGGCAGAAATGTCAGCTGAAAAACAGCTCGGAGTTTCTGGGCGTAAGCAAATCGAAGCTTTCGGGGTGGAAAAATTTAATGATTTTTGCCGTTCGGATGTTTTGAAATATTCGGGAATTTGGGTCGATATGTTCAAACGTATTGGGCGTTGGGTTGACTTTAATCATGACTACAAAACCATGGATCTTCCTTTTATGGAAAGTGTTATTTCCAATTTTAAACAATTGTATGAAAAAGGACTGGTTTATGAAGATTATAGGGTTCTGCCTTATTCATGGGCTGCTGAAACTCCGTTATCAAACTTTGAAGTCAATCAGGGGTATCAGGATAAAACCGATAACGCCATTACGGTTTTGTTCAAACTGGAAAACGGTTTGAATATTTTAGTTTGGACAACTACGCCTTGGACTTTGCCTTCCAACCTTATGTTGGCCGTCGGCAAAGACATCACCTATGCCGTTATGGAAGAAGATGGTCAAAAATATGTGTTGGCTGAAGCTTTGCTGGGACGCTACAAAAAACAGCTGGAACACGCTGTTAAAGTTCAGACGCTTAAAGGATCCGATTTAATCGGTTTGAGCTATGAGCCGATGTTCCCCTATTTTAAACATTTGAAATCAAAAGGCTGCTTTAAAGTCTTAAGCGGTGAGTTTGTATCGGTTGAAGATGGTACTGGTGTTGTTCATATTGCCCCTGGATTCGGGCAAGATGACTTTGAAGCCTGTCGCGCTTATGATGAAAACTTTCCGATTGTCTGCCCTGTGGATGAGGCTGGTAAATTTACTGCAGAAGTTCCTGAGTATCAAGGCAAACAGGTTTTTGAAACTAACGAACCAATTATGCAATGGTTAAAATCTAATGGATTATTGGTCAAAAAAGAACAATATACACACTCATACCCGTTTTGCTGGCGCACGGATACTCCGCTGATATACAAAGCTATGTCGAGCTGGTTCGTAAAAGTAACGGATTTCCGTGATGAAATGGTTAAAAACAATCAGCAAATCAATTGGGTTCCGGAACATATTAAAGACGGACGTTTTGGTAAATGGCTGGAAGGCGCTCGCGACTGGTCGATTTCCCGTAACCGCTTTTGGGGTACGCCGATTCCGGTTTGGAAATCGGATAACCCTAAATTTCCGCGGATTGATGTTTTCGGTTCTGTGGCTGAAATCAAAGAAAAAACAGGCTTTAGCGTAAATAATTTGCACAAACCTTATATTGATGACGTTGTTTATCCTAACCCTGATGATCCGTCTGGACAGACTATGATGCGCCGCGTGTCTGATGTATTTGACTGTTGGTTTGAATCAGGTTCAATGCCTTATGCACAGGTTCATTATCCGTTTGAAAACAAACAGTGGTTTGAAGAACATTTTCCGGCTGATTTTATTGTTGAAGCAATGGATCAAACCCGTGGTTGGTTCTATACTTTGACTGTATTGTCAACGGCTCTTCACAATAAACCGGCTTTCAAGAATTGTATTTGCACCGGACTTCTGATGGCTGAAGGCGGGCAAAAGTTATCAAAACGCCTTAAAAATTATCCTGATCCGACAATGGTTTTGGATACAATCGGTTCGGATACATTACGTTGGTTCTTGGTTTCTTCTCCGGTTTTGAAAGGCGGAAATTTAGCTGTTGACCAAGAAGGCAAAGAAATTGTAAAGGCAGCCCGCATAGCGCAAATTCCGTTGTGGAACGCTTTTTACTTCTTTACATTGTATGCAAATGCCGAAGGTTATAAAGCCAAAGAAGTCAGCTCATCAACAGAATCTTTGGATAATTATATTCTGGCAAAATTAAAACATTTGGCCGCTGTTGTTAAAAAAGGACTATCTACCTATGATGTGGCAATGGCTTGCACCGAAATTTCATCTTTTATGGAAATTTTGAATAACTGGTATATTCGCCGTACACGCGACCGTTTCTGGGAAGGAAACAGTCTGGCTTTTGATGTGCTGTATACAGTACTTACAAATTTAAGTAAAATTATGGCTCCTTTAATGCCGTTTACCTGCGAATACGTATATCAAAAATTAACCGGAGGCGAGTCGGTTCATTTAGCTGATTATCCTGATTTGTCGGCTGTCGAAACCAATGAAGCTTTGATGTCTGAAATGGATTTTCTGCAAGAGCTGTGTTCTGCCGGCAAATTTATACGTGAAGAGAAAAATTTGCGCAATCGCTTGCCTTTAAATAGTTTAACTGTTGTGGGCAGACATTTCGGTGGCGAATATCAGGAAATTGTTAAAGACGAATTAAATGTAAAAGAAGTTCGTTTTGACGATAATCTTGCTCATTATGCAGATAAAAAAATATATCTTATACACCTTTGCTGGGTAAAGCTTTGGGAAAAGCAATGGGAGCTGTTATGGCTGCTTACAAGCAGGGACAATGGGAACTTAATTCTGATGGAAGTTTGAATATCGGCGGACAAACTTTGAATAGCGATTTATTTGAAGTTCGTTTGGAAATGAAAGAAGGCGTTGCCGGACAGGCTTTTGCTGATAATAAAGCGGTGGTCTTGCTTGATACAAATGTAACACCGGAACTCAAGCGCGAAGGCATGGCGCGCGACTTTGTCCGTTTGGTTCAAACTTTGCGTAAAGATAAGAATTTTAATATTTCCGACCGCATTGTTTTGAATTGGCATACAAATGATGAAAATTTAGCAGCTGCCTTAAAAGAAAACGAAAGCTATATCGCCGAGCAGGTGTTGGCAGTTAAAGTTACTTCTTCTTGTCAACAAGGAACATTGGCAGATATTGACGGAGTTAAAATTTGTTTTGATGCGGAAGTTGCAGCTTCTGTTTCAAAGGGAGCTTAAAATGCGTTTGGCGCTTTTTCAGCCTGATATGCCGCAAAACACAGGTACCATGCTGCGGCTTGGTGCCTGTGTCGGGGTGGAAGTGGACATTATTGAGCCATGCGGCTTTTTGTTCAGTGAACATGCGCTCAGACGCTATGGCATGGATTATTTGGAGTTGGTAAAATATCGCCGTCACAACTCATGGGAAGATTTTATGGCTTACGCCAAAGCTCATCCCGATGAATATGGACGGCTGGTTTTGTTGACGACAAAGTCTTCCAGCCCCTATACGGAATTTGAATTTAAGGCAAATGACGTTATTCTGTTGGGGCGGGAAAGTGCCGGAGTTCCGGAACAGGTTCATCAAACGGTAGATGCGCGGCTGCTTATTCCAATGACGGAAAAAGCTCGCTCCATAAACGTAGCTGTGTCTGCCACTATGGTGTTGGGGGAAGCCCTGCGCCAAACCGAACTTTTTCCGAAAATTAAGCATTCTTGACAAAATTTTTTAAAAAACTGCTGGATTTAGGGGGTAAAATATGATATATTACCCCCTGTCTTGCGGAAAACAAGACTTTTAAAGTTTTGAAATTTTGAACGGTGGGAATTTAATATGATTAAAAAAACAACATCTAAAATTGCTTTTAATTCTGGTGAATATGTGGTCTATCCGGCTCAGGGCGTTGGCAAGGTTGCCGATATATACACTCAAAATGTTGCCGGATCCGAATTGGAACTGATTGTTGTTAATTTTGATAAAGATAAAATGACACTGCGTGTCCCCTTAGCAAAAGCCAGCAGCAATGGCTTGCGCAAAATTTCTGAAACATCGGTTATGGACGATGCTTTGGAAGTATTGAAAGGAAAAGCTAAGGTTAAAAAAATTATGTGGTCGCGCCGCGCACAAGAATATGAAAATAAAATTAATTCCGGCAGTCCGGTAGCTATTGCTGAAGTCGTACGTGATTTGTATCGCCGTGAAAATTTATCTGAACAGTCTTACAGTGAAAGACAAATTTATGAACAGGCTTTAGATCGTTTGGCCAGTGAATATGCTATATGTCAGAATATATCTGCTGATGACGCTACGAAAAAACTGCTAAATATTTTGGAAACAAATGCAATAGCTGCCTAAAATTTGTTTTGTTTATGAATTTTGAGAGGAAAAACAAATGCTGAAAAATGTTGCTCTGTTGAGTGTTGTTATTTTGCTTTCTGCATGCAATACCGGTCCTAAAGAGACTTATCCTTATGATATGAGCGAAAAAGAGTGGAATGAATTGTCCATAAAGGACAAGGCCAATATTCGCCGTGATTTCTATTTCTATGAAAAGGGAACAATCAATTTTGTTAATCCGCAGATGGAAATAGAAGGCAAGCAGGAGCCGGTTCCTAATATGTTTATGCAAAAGAAAAGAGAGGCTAAAAAGCCCGTTGCCGTAAATACCGATGAAAATAACGACTAAATTTGTATATTTTTTCAAAAACAAGACTCCATGTGAGTCTTGTTTTTTTGTTTAAATATCTTTTTTGTTTTTTTGAATAGCTGAAACAGTGTCTGTTTGCACAGAATAATGACTAAAATTCGTATAAAGACAAAAAGAGAAAAATAGTAAATTTTTTATGTGTATAACTTTGTTAACAAAGTGATTCCTCAATTGCATATTTTTTAGACTCAGCATAACCTTTTTTTAATAAAAGTTAACAGAAGGTTAAACAAATGCAGAATACCCAAGAAGTTATTACAATGCAGTCTGATGGTCTTGTTATTACCGCCGGTTCAGAGCTTGTTGATATGCGTCGCCGCGCGTCGGGAGCAGAATTTGTGTGGGGATATTATTTTTGCATAGAAAATACTTCTGATGAAAAAGTTACATTAGTCGGCAAAAATTGGAATATTACAGATGCTGCCGGCAATTCTTTTTCTGATAACACTCCAGGGTTTCAAGGGGAAATTCCTGAAATTGAACCAGGGGAATACTTTGAATTTAGTTCTCAAGCTCCGCTTAAATCACCGAGTGCGGTTTTTTATGGCAGTTGCAGTATTTTAAAAGCAAGCAAAAAAATCGCCCAAAACATTAAAATGCCGATGTTGCAGTTTAATGCGGGCGATTCGATAATGGCTTGCGCTAACTAGCTGAAATTATTCGTATTCAGCAATATATTGGCTGTTTTCAATATACATATTCAAATATTTGTGAATATTCAGCTGCATACGGGCGTTAAATTCCTCAAACAATTTGTCGACCATATTTTTCCAATAAACTTCTTTTTCTTCAATAGGAGTATCAACCGGAATTGTCAACTCTCTCCATGCGTCAAGAGAAGTTTCAGCGCTTGAAAATTTATACGGGTCGCTAACTTTTAAGACAACGGACAGTTTTGCACGGTATTTAATGCTGTCTTTTTCAAACAGTTTTTCAGATTTGATAATTTCTTCGGTAACACTGGCATCTTTTACAGTGAATGTAGCCTGTTTGTTAGATGAAAAGTCAACCGCTTTCAAACGATCGTTTGCCCAATTGATAGCTGTTTTTTCAATTGAAACAGGGAACAAATGTTCAACGTTCGGGCGAGTGAAAGAAGGAACAAACTCAGATACGACTTCAACTTTGTTAACTTTAAGATTGATTTGCTGTTGCGCATCAAAACGAGATTCTTTAAATTTTTGAGGGGCAGCTTGGTCTTCAGTAGAAGCACAGGCGCTTACCATAGCTAATACGGCTAATACGGCTAGAAATTTTTTCATTATCAAAAATCCATAGTTGTTAAAACATGTTTCTTATTGCAAAATATTATTTATTGTTTAACATGAAGTTAATATAAAATGCAAGAAAATAGGTTTTTTATGATTGAAAATGCAAAAAAATAAACCAAAATTTGCAAAACGAATCCGAAAAATGACCAAAACAAGGCTGCAGAATATTGCTCTTTATTATCTTGAGCGATTCGATTCGTCGACAGCTAATCTTCGTCAGGTTTTAAAACGAAGGGTTTCGGACTACGCTCGCAGCGATGCTGATTTTAGCCAAACGGAAGCCGAGGAATGGATTAACGAAATAACTTCCCATTTTGAAGAACTCGGATATTTAAATGATAACCGCTATGCCGAATTCAAAATCGATAACTATCTTTTAGCGGACAAACCTGAGCGGTATATACGTCAAAAAATGCAGCAAAAAGGGGTTTCCGAAGATGTTATTGATCGGATTTTGCAAAACCGCGAATTTGACGAGTTAGAAATGGCCAAACGTTTTGCGGCAAAGAAAAAAATAGGACCGTTCCGTTCTGATGAAGAAAGCCGCCGTGCCAATCGGCAAAAAGATTTGGCAACGTTGGTTCGCGCCGGTTTCAAATATGAGTTGTCGCTTCAGATTATCGAAACTGAAAATCTTGACGATTGTTCATAAAAAGTTTGTAAAACACAAAAAAATAAGCTATTATACAAACTAATGTCTTGACTTGATTTTTTGGGGGTTAAATGGCTGCTAAGGAAAAGAAAATCGCCGCTCTGAAAGCTATCAGAGATAAAACCCGCGCGGAAATGGCGGCGGCAGAACCCCCTTTAATTCCTCAAGATCAATATCTTGAAGAAGATGATGATTTTCCGCCTCACGAAGATTTTGAAGATGATTTGCCGCAAAGTTCGTTTTATGACGAAGATGACTTTATAAATGGCGGATTTTTGGCTGAAGATGAGGATATTAACGAAGAAACAGATGATGATGTTTCTGACGATGATGTGAAAAATCTGAAAAAAACAGTGCCGGCGGGAAGTGATGATGACAGCGGATGGCATGCTGTGTCGCTGCCGGAAGAAGATGAAGAGGATTTGCCTCTGCTTAATATTGAATTTAATGGTAAAAACCTTGAAAACGGAGAGTTTGACCACGAAAATTTACAAGATGCCAATTTTTCTGCGGCTAACTTGTCAGGCGTAAATTTTTCCGGTTCAAATTTGCGGGGAGCTGATTTTTCCGGTGCAAATTTAACAAATACAGACCTTTCGGGGGCTGATTTATCGGGAGCTACTTTTGCCGGTGCGCAGCTTATCGGTACTAATTTTACCGGTGCTATTTTGAAAAATGCCGTTTTTACCGATGCGTTTTTTCAAAATGCAATTTTGTTGGATTTGGAAATCGATGATATCAGTCTTGAAGAACTTCAGCAGCTGATAGAATTTGTTGCAAAATATTATCCGGAAAAACTTGATTTAACGCGTTTGAATCTGACAATGCTCGATTTGAAGAAAATCGATTTAACCAGAGTCAGTTTGCGGGGTGTCGATTTCAGCGGTGTCGACTTTACCGGTGTCAATATTTTAGAACTTGATTTAAGCGAATGCATTATTACGCCGGAACAAATTGCCCAAGCTTTAGGGTATCCTCCGTCAGCAGCCGAATTAAAACGTATTTTGGCTCCGAAAAGCAAAAAAGCACGTGCGGGAATGAATATTGATTTAACTGAAATTTTTCTGAACGGGGGCAAACAATTCGGCGTTATCAATGTTGCCGGATTTGATGGGATGAATGTTGATAAGCTGGTTAAAATAGGGCAGCAAATACACAAAGCTGTTGCGGGGAAAGAAAAAGCTCCGGTTGAAGATAAGGACAGTTTGGAATATATCCGCCAGCAGAATAGAGCCAACAAAGAAGAGTTGCGTCAGGTTATTGAAGAACGAAAAAGACAAGAATTGGCATCGCGCCATCATCAAAAACAACAAACAAATATAGGATATGACAGAGGCGGCCGGTAGGTGAATTATGGAAGATACGCTTTTTTCCCATCAAGTCAAACGTCCTTTGGCAGATCGTTTGCGCCCTCAGACTTTGAGTGAAGTTGTCGGACAAGATCATATTGTCGGCGAAAATTCGCCTTTGGGACGTATGGTCAAAGCCGGAAAAATCAGTTCTTTTATTCTATGGGGACCTCCGGGGTGCGGAAAAACAACCATAGCCCGCTTGATTGCGGAGCATACAAATTTGTATTTTGAGCAAATATCGGCAGTGTTTTCGGGAGTTGCCGACTTAAAAAGAGTGTTTCAATATGCTATTGACCGCCGTACGAC
>CAVIWQ010000031.1:0-15263 GCA_963646605.1 Bacteroidaceae bacterium | reverse complement strand
ACATAAAATAACATCGTAGATCCCTTGACGAAATGCCAATGCATTTCGAGGGATGACGATGCGGAGTAGTCGTTTGTGAGTTCGTTCAAAAACGAGGACGAAGGGAAACGTCTATCTTTGAGAAGAAATACTTTGCTGATTAAGGACGGCGACGAAAATCCATAAAAATAGGACGGCGTCCCTCGCGCAGCGCTTTGCGTTGATATTTTGTTTGTACCCAGTCTGAAGGTTCATGCTTCCAATCGTTTCCGCAAACAGCAGTCCACTCAAAGTCTGGACATTCGTGCATACGGCGCAAAGTCCATACCTTGTATATCATATGATCGGTAGCAACCCGCAAAATACCATTCGGTTTGAGAATACGCGCGATAGTTTTTAAGTTGTCAGGATTGATAAAACGCCGTGCTGCATGGCGTTTTTTGGGCCATGGATCAGGAAAAAGCAAAAAAACTTTATCTAAGCAGGCATCCGGCAATAAAGGAAAAAGCAAGCGAATATCATCATCCCAAATACGCACATTGTCTGTACGGTTGGGCAGCAATTTGATTGTGTCACAGATTTCATCATTTTGTTTGATTCCGGTCATCAGGCTTAGCAAATTTGCAATGCCATTTTTAAATACTTCAGCGCCAATGTAGCGATTTTGCGGATGAGCCGCGGAATGTCCTGCCAAATGGTCGCCATCTCCAAAACCTATTTCTAAGCAGGTTTCAATGGCAGAAGGAGCAAAATCAAGCGGATTTTTAGCATCCAATTTAACTTGAGGCAGAAAAGTTTCCATTAAAGTAGATTTAGCCTTGCGCAGGCGTCTTCCTTGTCTGCGTCCGTAAAAATGAGGTTTGTCTTCTGAAGTCATGGCTGTTTCCTTAATAGATTTTCGGCATTACTTTTCAGGCATAATAAAAGCCGGCAATGCAAAATGCCAGCTTTATTTTTGTAATGCTAACAAAAATTGTTTAATCTTCATCCAAAGTGTGTTTTTGCAGGGAAGACGATTTTGACATAGCAACAATTAAATCAAATAAAATTTTTGCAGTTTTACGATTGTTGATTTTATAATAGGCTTTAACCAATTCCAACGTTTCCTGACGTTTCATCGGATCCATATCAATATCGGAAGAGGTTTCTTCAAGATATAAGGGCTGTTCAGCCTCGTTGCTGCTGCTGAAAACGCGTGGGCTTTGAGAGGCGACTTCTTTGTCCATATCTTCAAAGAAAAAGTTTATTGGCACATTCAGCACATTTCCAATATCCCACAAACGGCTGGCTCCGACACGGTTGCTGCCTCTTTCGTATTTTTGTACTTGTTGAAACGTTAAGCCCAGCATGGCTGCAAGTTTTTCCTGACTCCAGCCTAAAATTGTCCGACGCAATCTGATACGGTTACCAACATGAATGTCAATAGGGTTAGGCTGCCCGCTTGGTGTCCGGCCGCGACTGGCCTTTTTGGATTTTTGTAATGTCATATTATGTCTCCAAATTAGTGTGACCGGAGTATATAATTGCTACTTTTAGTGTTGTTGTCAATGGATTTTTGAATAATATTTTATATAAAAAATTAGCTATATGTGTTTGAAAATATTATTTTTTAATGTTTGTAAAAGTGATTAAAAATGCACTTACTACTAATAGTAGAAATAGAGACATAAAGCAAAGATTTCCATATTGTGCATAAAGCGTGTTAATGCTCAATTCTTTGGGAAGATAAGTATCCAAATTGCCCCGTTTATGCAATCCGAGAAAAGCCAAAACTTCGCCGGTTCGAGAAATAACGGCAGAGATACCTGAGTTGGCTGCACGCACAATGGTTAATCCTTCTTCAACGGCGCGCAGGCGTGCGGTTACCAAATGTTGATAAGGACCGGAGCTAAGCCCGTACCATCCATCATTGGTAAGATTTATCAACCATTGCGGGCGATTTTGATTATCGGCAACCTGATGAGGAAAGATGATTTCGTAACAAATCAAAAGCCCAAAGGGAGGAAGATTGTCGATGTTAAAAGTTTTAACGCCGCTGCCGGCTTTGAAATCGGATATAACTTTGGTTATTGGACGCAGGCTTGCAGGCAAGAGGTTTCGAAACGGAATATATTCTCCAAAAGGCACAAGATGAGATTTTGCATAGGTATCTATAATACCTTTGCCTGATTTGAATATAAATCCGGCGTTAACGGGAAGCCAACGGTCGTCAGTATCTGGAAAATAATCAATGCTACCGGTTATTAAATATCCTTTGTCGGGAACAGCCGGCAGCATCTGATAAAAATGGCTTTTATCTAATGCGACCGGAAAAGTGCTGGCTGTTTCGCCCCATATAACTATTTTTTTGTCTGAAAAACCATCGCTTTGCGACATTTCAATATAATCGGCAAAGTTTTTTTCCAATTCGGCAAAATCCCACTTCAAATTTTGCGGAATGCTTGGTTGTACAATTCTCAAAGATATGTCTGAATTTTCATTGTTATTCAGCAAGTTTGTACGGTATTGTCCGAAGATGAAAACCAATGTAATCAAAAGAACATCAGCGCTCAGAGAAATTACGGCATTTTTGCGGCGGGGGTTAAGTAAAATGCTTGCGGGCAGCATTGTTGCTATTATTGTTAAGGCAGACAGTCCATAAGTTCCGAAAACCGAAGCCAGCTGTAAAAATCTGGTATCAAAAGCAAGGCAAGAACCTAATAGATTCCATGGAAAACCGGTGAGAAAAAACGATCTTATCCATTCAAAAAGCCCCCAAAAAGCTCCGAAAGCTATGCAGCGCGCAAAATATCCTTTAAAATAATGCGATAATAAGGCCGGAAAAGCAGAAAATAAACCGAAAAAAAGTCCCGCAGCAATTAATGAAATCGGAATAAGCCAGCCGAAACTTGCAAAATCTATCATTAAGGCATGGGCTACCCATGACAATCCGCACATAAAAAATCCAAATCCGAAACCATATCCTGCCATAAATGCCTGCCGGACGCTTGAAGCCTTGAACAGCAAAAGTCCCAGTATTCCGAAACACAAAAAAAGCAAACCTACCCAATGGTAGGGCGGCATAGCAAAAGTAGCAATACATCCGGCTAAAAAAGCGGATGTTTTTGGGTATGAAAAAATCCGATTTAGCATGAAAGTTTATAAGTTCTCCTCATAAGGATTCGAAATTCCGAATATTTTTAATAGACGTATTTCTTCGCCTTCCATTTCTTTTGCTTCTTCTGCATCAATATGATCATAACCGAGCAGGTGCAGAATTCCGTGAATTAAAATGTGGCAATAGTGGTCGTGTAAACTCAACCCCTGATCATCGCTTTGGACTAACATTGTCTGCAAAGCGACGATTATATCGCCTAATTCAATCTCATCATTGCGTTTGAGATAGGATTCAAATTCTTCATCATCCAGATTGGCAAAAGATAGGACATTTGTCGGTTTGTCCAGATGGCGAAATTCAGAATTTAACTGCCTGATTTCTTCATCGTTGCTCAAAGCCAAATTGCAAGATACGCTTTTTTTGCCGTTTAGCCATTCAGGATTTAATTCCGCAATAACTTTTGCAAAAATATCTTCTGAAATTTTTTCAATGTTCGGCAATTCATCCAGCCAGCCGCCTTCGGCAATATCTATATTGATTTGTGTATTAATCATTTTCTTCCCGATTACGTTTTTCATAAGCGCAAACAATTTTGGCAACCAATCCGTGGCGAACAACATCTTCGGCACTGAAAGTCACCGATCCGATGCCTTTAATATTTTTCAAAGTTGCAAGAGCATCTTTTAAACCCGAAATTGTTCCTCGCGGCAAATCTACCTGACTTAAATCGCCGTTGACAACCATGCGTGAATTTTCGCCTAAGCGGGTTAAAAACATTTTCATTTGCATCGGAGTTGTGTTTTGCGCTTCGTCAAGAATTACAAAAGCGTTTGACAATGTACGTCCGCGCATAAATGCTAACGGCGCAATTTCAATTTCACCGGCAGCAAGTTTTTTATCCACCTGTTCGGCCGGCAACATTTCATACAGTGCATCATAAAGCGGACGAAGGTAAGGATCAACTTTGTCTTTGAGGTCTCCGGGTAAAAATCCGAGATTTTCACCGGCTTCAACAGCCGGACGCGATAAAATTATCTTGTCGATTGTACCGTCAAGCATCATTGAAACAGCTAAAGCAACAGCCAGATAAGTTTTTCCGGTACCGGCAGGGCCTAAGCCAAAAACCAATTCATTGTCCATCATTTCTAAAATATATTTAGCTTGTGTTTGTGAACGGGGATAAATATGGCGTTTTTTTGTTTTGAGAACAATATTGTTCAAATCGACGTTTTTCTTTTCATCTATTTCTCCGCCGCTCATTCTGACAGCAGCTTTAACTTCTTGTTCGCCGATTTCAATTCCCCGACTGACTTTGCTGTATAAAGCATTGATAGCTTCTTTTGCATTTTTGCAGGCTTCATCGTTCCCTTTAATCGAAACGTGATTGCCAAAAGTTGAAATTTCGACATTTAAGGCTTCTTCAATCAATTTCAAATTGCTGTTGCTAGGACCAACAATTTGTTGAAGAAGTTGATTGTTAAAAAGTTCAAATTCTGTTTCTGCCATAATTTTATACCTTTATAGTTGTTTTTATTTTATTTTTCCGCTCAATGCATTCATACCGCCGTCAGTGATTTCAACATTTTTGATTTTGTTGAGGTCATCAGCGCAGCCTTGAACCACCACTGTTTGCATATATGGAGTGCGTCCAAAAATTTCACCGCTTTTACGGCCTTTGCTTTCAAATAATACCGGCATTATTTTACCGACACATCCTTTATTAAAGTTTAACTGTCTTGAAAAAAGTTTTTCCTGAAGAATGTCTAATCGCTCTTTTTTTATTTTTTCATCAACCTGATTAGAAAAAACGGCGGCCGGAGTTCCTGCGCGGCGGCTGTATTTGAACGAAAAAGCCTGTATATAGCCGACTTTATCAACCATATCCAATGTAGCGGCAAAATCTTCATCCGTTTCTCCAGGAAAACCGACAATAAAATCAGATGAAAATCCGAGCGCCGGATTTGCCGTTTTTAATTTTTCAATAATTTCCAGATATTGCCCGCTTGTATGGCGGCGGTTCATCGCTTTGAGAATTTTATCTGATCCCGATTGCAAAGGCAAATGCAGGTAGGGCATAAGTTTGCCTAAATTTTTATGGCAGGCAATCAGTTCATCGGTTACATCGGCTGGATAAGAAGTTGTGTAACGCAATCTTTCCAATCCGTCAATTTCAGCAAGCTTGTTGAGCAAATAAGCTAAACTGCGTTCTTTGCCAGAGGCGTCTTCTCCGTGATAGGAATTGACGTTTTGTCCTAAAAGGTTGATTTCCAATGTGCCGGATGCAACCAATTGTCTGGCTTCAGCCAAAACGCTTTCAACGGGACGAGATGTTTCAACTCCGCGTGTGTAGGGAACAATGCAATAAGTGCAGAAATTATTACAGCCTTCCTGCACAGCCAGATATGAACAGGCACCGGAAGCGTGGTTTTGCGGTAAATGGTCAAATTTGCTTTCAGCCGGAAAATCGGTGTCGATAAGGCAGATTTTTTTGTCATTTGCTATGCGCTGCAAAATTTCTGGAATACGATAATAAGTCAGCGGACCGGTTGCAAAATTAACATAAGGAGCGCGTTTGGCGATTTGTTCGTTTTCAGCCTGCACCACACAGCCTACAACACCTATAATGGTTTCCAAGCCTCGTTCGGCTCGTTCATTTTTAATAATTTCAACCCGTCCGAGATCCGAAAAAAGTTTTTCAGCTGCTTTTTCTCTGATATGACAAGTGTTAAACAAAATCAAATCGGCATCTTCAATTTTTTTTGCCGGTTTGTAGCCCATGTTTTCCAAAATACCGGCAATTCGTCCTGAATCATAGACATTCATTTGGCAGCCGAAAGTTTTGATGTAGTAGTTCACGATATTTTACAATCCCGTACGTTAATATAAATTGCAAATATATTAGCTTACCCATGTTTATTTTCAAGCCTTTTTTAGTTTTTTGCAATGTGACAAATATTTTGTCTTCTTTTTTGTTGCTTATTAAAAAGCCCTTTGTTATGATTGATTATAAACTTTGTTTATACTGCGATATATGATTTAAGGAGAAAACAATGGATAAACAATTTGATGCGATTATGGGCATGAGCGATGATGCCAAAGTTGCATATCTCAAGGCTTTTACCCGTTTGGCTAATGCTGATGGCAATTTTGACGACAATGAAAAAGCTTTTATTAAAAATTTAGCTGAAAATTATGTTGTTCCCGCAGATCGTCTGGCTGAAATTTATGCCGCCGACAGTGACGATGAAATTATTGAAGAAGTTTCAAAAATACAAAATCGCCGCGCTGCTTTGGAGTTGATTAAAGAGTTGTGTTTTTTGGCGCATGCAGATGACGAATTGACAGATGACGAAACTTTATTTATCGGCCGTGTCGGGCAGGCAATGCATGTCGAATTGGAAAAAATAGAGCAGATCAGCAATTGGGTAATTGATAAAATTATTCTGGCTGAGGAAGCAAAAATTATTTTTGAAGAGGTATAAACTTTTTCAAACAAGGAGGCAATAAATGGTAAATCCTCAAGAAGAACTTCAGCGTAAGCAGAGGGAACGGCTGGAACACCTAAGATCAATTCAAATTGGAAAGCAGGGAGCGCAAAGCGAACTGGCTTCTCCGCGGGTTATTGTTGCGCAAGCTGTAAAGCGCGAATATCCGACTTTGCCTTATGATGAAGTGCAAAAGGCTACCAGGGAATTGGTTTTGGCTCCGCGCCGAGCCACAGTGAAAATAGGCAAAGACGAAGTTCCGGTTGAAGATTTACAATTTAAAATTGCCGAATCTATAGAGTTGTTAAATTCTGAAACCAGTTCAAGTCAGGAATATTTCAGTTGGTTTGAAGATTGTTCTCAGATTATGCAGCATATGAATGACGGCTATGTTTCGGACAGCGATTTGGCTGAACGCAATGACTGGATTTCTGATTCTTATACCCGTGAAGCCGAATTGATGACTTGTTTGGGATTGTATCAGCATAGTTCTTTTCCCGAAGCAAAGAAAAAGTACGATCAGTTGTATAATAAATTGGTCAAACTTCGTCAAATTCGTAACGCAATCAAAGAAAATACGGCTTCAACCAGCGATGAAACCAAAGAGCGGATTGATAAAAGCTTGAAAATGATGGATTTCCGCAAAGCGGTTGTGTTGGTGGCGGCAATGAACGAATTCAAAAAACACGGCGAACGCTGGAATATGCCGAAATCGACTTTGCGCCGGTTGCGCATGTATCGCGGCGATGATGATGATTTGTATGGTGAATATGATTGGTTTTATGGTGAATATGAACCGGATTATGAACCGGAAGAAGATGTTTATACCCGCGAGCAATATTCTTTTGATGATAGTTTGAAAGAAAATATTTTGTTCCATTGGGATGATGTTGATTATTTGTTGCCGGTTAACAGCAAAGCTGAAGATATGTTGTCGGCAGCTCCGCATGAAGAAGAAACCCAAGAAGATATAAGAACCCGTATTGCCCGTCTGAGCGGCCGACGTCCGCCGCTAAAAGACAACGGGTTAGGAGCAAAAGAAGATAGGGCGAGAGCTTTTGATGCCGGAAAATTCAGATTTTTAGCAACGGCACAACAACAAAACAGCTAGACAAGCGTAAAAAAATAAATTAAATTGTTTAGCAATTAAAAAATAAGGAGAGACAAATGAGTTTAATTGGGCTGATTTTTATTGTTTGTTCGCTGATAGTTCTTTTTGATATTGTGACAAGCTGGTTGGAAAGCAATAAAATTGTTGATTTTTCAAAGAATGAATCTTTGCACAAAAGTGTTGAATTGGTTAAAAAGGTTACTACGCCGATTTATAAAAAAGTTTCGGATAGTCTGCCTGAAAAATATCGCTCGCTCGGCGGTGTAGATATTGTTCCCGTTGCTATATTTTTTGTTTTGGCTGTTTTGGGCCAAATGATGTGGTAATAACCGGATTGAGGGAGGGCGGCAAGATTTGTTTTGCCGCCTCTTTTTTTGCCTGATGATTTTTGAAGAAAAAGATAATGGAATTTTATTGGCGGTGAAAGTGACTCCCAATGCAGCAAGTTTGGCAGTTAAAGGCATTTTTTGCGATGCAGACGGGCATGAATATTTGAAAATAAGCGTTGTCAGCGTTCCTGAAAAAGGAAAAGCCAATAAAGAGTTGATTAAGTTTTTCAGCAAAGAATTGAAATTATCTAAAAGTGAAATTGAATTAATCAGCGGTGAAACAAACCATTTGAAAAAATTTTTATTAAAGAATAAAACTCAAACAGTGGTTGAGAAGATAAAATTATGGAGTGGAGCTAAATGACAGCTCGGATTATTGACGGAAAAGCAATGGCGCAGAAAATTCGTGAAGAATTGACTGCTGAGGTTTCAAAATTGCAGACACAGCCTTATTTGGCAGTAGTCTTGGTTGGAGATAATGAAGCCAGCCTTATTTATGACCGAAACAAAAAGAAAGCAGCCGAGGCGGCTGGTATGAAATGCATTATTCATCATTTGGCAGAGAATGTTTCGGAAAAAGAAGTTGTTGATTTAATAGAAAAATTAAATAGGGATAATGAGGTTAACGGCATCATTGTTCAAATGCCACTGCCTAAGCATTTAAATGCAAATAAAATTATAGAAAAAATAGATTTTGCCAAAGATGTTGATGGTTTCGGTTTCGAAAATTTAGGACGACTCCACGCTAATGAAAAATCAGCGGCGGTTGCGGCAACACCACAAGGCGTTTTATATATGTTAGAAGAAACTTTAGGCGATTTGAGCGGAAAAAATGCAGTTATTATCGGCCGTTCGGTTATAGTCGGCCGTCCGTTGGCGTCTTTATTGCTGAACCATAATTGCACGGTTACAATTGCTCACAGCAAAACGTTGAATTTATCTGATTTAACCAAACAAGCGGATATTGTGATTGCGGCTTGCGGTTGTCCGAAAATGGTTAAAAAAGATTGGATTAAAAAAGGCGCAGTGGTTATTGATGTCGGCATTAATCGAATTAACGGAAAATTGTGCGGTGATGTAGATTTTGATGAAGTTAAAGAAAAAGCCGGCTATATTACACCTGTCCCCGGCGGGGTTGGTCCCTTAACGGTTGCTATGCTGCTGAAAAATACATTATATGCCTATATAAAACAAAACGAAGGGTTGGAAAATTCTTGAGAGTGATTATATAAACCTTGTGTCATTTATAAATAAGGAGCTTATATGTGCAGGGTTTTTATTATTGATGACGATAAAAAACACAATGATTTTTATCCTCAATTGCTCGAAGATAACGGTTTCGAAGTTTTTTCAACAGAAAATGCTTTTAAATTGGTAAGTTATGCCAAAGAACTAAAACCGGAATTATATGTTTTGAATTCTCATATGGAAAACACAAATTATTCGGCTTTGGTTGAACATTTGGTTGTGAACGGTTTTGCTGACAAAGCTCCGCTGGTGTCGCTTTATGATGATAAATTGAAAGCATGGCAGCAAGGTGTTTCGCATTATATTTACGATCCTGATGATAAGGATAAATTGCCGCAGATAGCCGGCGTTTATTGTGCGGGAGGAGCAAAATATGATGTTTTGCTGCTGGATGACTTTCTGCCGTCTGATGATTTTTCGGCACAATCTGTTAAAGAGCTGAATATATCCTATTTTAATGTCTATAATGTGCAGGCGGCAAAATTATTTTTGCAAAAAAATGAGGCTAAAGCAGTGTTTGTGCATTCTTCGCCCAAACGTTATAAAGAATTAAAACAGAAACTGGGCGTTGAAAATGCGTTTTATGTTGAAAATGTGAAAAATCTTAAAGATTTGGTATCTTTTATCAGTTAATATGCCGCTGTATGTGATGAATATTTATATCGGAAAACGGCTACATGAAAAGACTTTATCAATGGATGATTGAAGCGGCGGCTAAAAAGAACGCTTTATGGATATTAGGAATTGTTTCTTTTATTGAAAGTTCGTTTTTCCCAATACCACCGGATATTATGTTGATTCCGATGGTTGTTTCACAACCCCAAAAAGCATGGAAAATAGCAGGGGTTGCAACTTTTGCAAGCGTTGTCGGCGGTTATTTGGGATATGCTATCGGCTATTACGGCTATGATGTTATTGCCAAACCATTGCTGTCTTTTTATGGTTATCTTGAACAATTTGAAAATTTTAAGCAATATTACAATGAATATGGAGCATGGATAGTTTTTGCAGCGGGAATAACGCCTTTTCCATATAAAGTTATTACTATTGCAAGCGGGGTTGTCGCAATGAATCTCGTAACTTTCGGCTTGGCTTCGATTGTGGCGCGCGGGTTGCGCTTCTTTATGGTAGCCGGATTGTTATACTTTTTTGGAGAATCAATAAAAAAATTTATCGAAAAACATTTTAACTTGCTTTCGATTTTATTTTTTATCTTGTTATTCGGCGGTTTTTTACTGATTAAATATTTATAAATCAGTCTTTGTGGCGGAAAGTAATACGTCCTTTGGTCAGGTCATAAGGGGTCATTTCAATATCCACTTTGTCGCCAACCATAACTCTAATGCGGAATTTACGCATTTTTCCGGCAGTCATAGCAAGAATTTCAACACCGTTTTCAAGTTTTACACGAAACATGGCATTAGGTAATTTTTCGATGACTTCGCCAGTCAGTTCCAAAAGTTCTTCTTTCATTAATTTTCCTTAATTTTTTTAATGTTATTGGCATAGTGTATAATACGTAAAATTGTTTTTTGCAAATTATTTCTTTATTTTCTCCGTAAAAACCTTTTTGTTAGCCAATGTTTAACCCGATGATGCTATTTTTCAAATATAAAAAGGAGATAATATATGCAAAAAATATATCCGATAACAAAAGAAAATTTTAATTTTACTTTAGCAGCGGAAGAGCTGAACAGTAAAAAAGTTGCTTTTGTAAAATGTGATAAAGTTTCAAACAGCAATGTTTGGCGTTTGTGCGCGGCGGACGGAACTGAGTTGGCAGCGGCAGACAGCCGCGGTTTGGCATTTTTTATTGCTCGCCAATATGATTTTATTCCTCAAAGTGTGCATTGATTTTTGAGGGAAAAATAGCAATTTCTGTTTATAATAAGGCAATTTATTTTACTTTTTGGGATGTGTGCTATATAATGAATAATATAAAAATCATGGAAAAGAGGCGGAAATATGACAGAAAAAACATCTCTTAAAAATGAAAAAGTAGAAGATTATTTGCTGGTTAAACTTATTAAATTAGGAAAATTTTTCTTCAGCTATAATGGCAAAATCAAACGTTTGAAATATTTTTTCGGCAGCGCTGTTCTTAAGATTTTTTCACTGTCGCTTTTGGTGCTTAAAAATTATTTTTTAGTTAGTTTTGTAATTCTTACTTTGATTTACAGCCAGTTAGCTCTGGTTCAGAAACGAAGCCGCGATATAAGCAGCAGCGGGACTTTGTATATTATGGCAATTCTGTTGTTATGGTTCGGAACGACATTTTTGCCTTATTTTGAAGAAAATTCCATTTTGTTCTGTATGTGCTGTTTGTTTATTGTAATAGGTATTGTTGCAAATTTGCGTTTGTTGTTTACAAAAAGCAAAAAAACAAAAACGGCGCCGGCTAAAAGCATTTTGTCAAAATGCTCAATTCTTACAGCTATTTCCTGCTTTGCAGTTTTTTGGACTACCAGTTTTTGCATTGGCTATCAAGCTGGCAAAAGTTTTCCGGAAGAATTATTGAGGGCAGATGGAATTGTCTATAAACATACTGAAGTATACCCGCAGATTTGCAAAGAGTATGGTTATGAACTCCATGTTTATCCACGTAATTTTTTAGCGTTGTTTAAAGATAAAATAGAAACGGTGGATAAAATTTCAAAAGAATTCGGATTGCCTTACAGTGAAATTGTCGACTATATTAAATATTCTAAGGAATATCAAAAATCGATTGAAGACGAAGTGCGTGCAGAAATAGAAAGTTTGAGAAAAGAACATTTAGCAGAATTTGCCGCAGATAAGAATAAAGCTGCAGGGAAAAATATAGTTTCGGTTGAAGATATCGATGATATTTTGGTGGCAAAAGATATATGCAGAGAATTGGAAAATCTTGCAGAAACGCCTTTTTTTACCAAAACTGATGATTATCGGACAGTTGTTGATTTTATAAAAAAAGTTGAAAATTTTAATTAGTTTTTATAAATTAATGTAAATAATTTTTTATAAGTCAAAAGACTGTTTTAATTTTAATCTCCTATCAGGAAAGACAAAAAATACAATGGTACCTAAAAAAATACATTATTGTTGGTTCGGTAATGGTGAAAAAAGTGATTTAATTAAAAAATGTATGGCTACATGGAAAAATGTGTTGCCGGAGTATGAAATCAGGGAATGGTCTGAAAAAGATTTGGATCTATTCAAAGATAATCGTTATGTTCAACAAGCTTATCAACAAAAAAAGTGGGCGTTTGTTTCTGATGTTTTCCGTTTGTATGCTCTTTATTCTGAAGGTGGAATTTATCTTGATACGGATGTTGAAATCAGAAAACCTTTTGATGAATTTTTAGGTCTTGACTTCTTTATGGGCTCGGAAAAGCATTGCGGCTCAAAAACTATCGGTACTGCAGTTATCGGTGCTTGCCGGCATAATGAAATCATTAAGAGGATGTTAGATTTGTATGATAATCTCGATTTTGTCCGGCCGGACGGCTCTTTGGATACCATGGCTAACACCGTGCGTTTGGTTCCCGTTCTTAAACAATGCGGTGCCTCAACGGTTTATACTTTGGAAGATATTGTCGAAATTGATGAAAAATCAAAAATATACCCTATAAACTATTTTTGCTGCAATACTCCTGAAAGCTATTCGGTGCACCATTTCGAGGGTTCATAGTTTGATCCGTGGAAATTGAAAACAAAAATATCTTTTCCGTGGTTTGGAAATAAAAGATTGGTTTTCTATCGTTATAAAAATATGAAAAAAGGTGTTCCTTTTGAATATCCGGCCAAAATGCACCATAAAATTTTTGAACGTGATTATGGTGTCAGTGACACCAGAGGCAGAAAAATTTTGTTGATTGAGGAAGATAAATAAAAAAACGGCAGATGTAATCTGCCGTTTTAATTTTTTTTGCTGATAGATTAACCGCGGTTTTCTATATCATTAAAGTATTTTTTTGTGTCTGCTTCAAGTTCAGCAGCTGCTTCGATATCGCAAACGATAATTCCTTTACGGTGATTTTGCAAAACACTGACTGGCCATTTATGATTTATACAATCCTCAATTGCATGATAAACAGCTTTAGCTTTTTTTGATCCTGTTGCTAAAATAATAACTTCTTTTGCATCCATAATGGTTCCTATGCCTACAGTCAAAGCTGTGGTTGGAACTTTTGAGATATCATTGTCAAAAAAACGTGAGTTGGCACGGATTGTATCTTCAGTCAAAGTCTTTATGCGTGTGCGTGAAGACAATGATGAAAACGGCTCATTAAAAGCAATGTGTCCATCTTCGCCCAAACCTCCCAAAAACAGATTAATACCGCCGACCGCGGCAATGGCTTGTTCATATTTTTCACATTCTGAATTTATGTCGTCAGCCAATCCGTTTAATATGTGAATATTGTCTTTTTTTATATCAATATGTTTGAAAAAATTTTCGTGCATAAAATAATGGTAGCTTTGCGGGTGATTTTCTTCTAATCCGACATATTCATCCATGTTAAAAGTAATAACATTGGCAAATGAAATTTCACCTTGACGATATTTATTTATTAATTCGGCATACACTCCCAATGGGGTAGAACCTGTGGGCAAACCAAGAACAAAAGGGCGGTTTTCGGTGGGTGAAAATTTTTTTATTTTATCTGCAATATAGTCGGCAGCCCATTTTGATACTTTTTCATAATCAGGTTTTATAATTACTCTCATTGGCAAATTCCTTTTTCAAAAATGTTTCCGTTGATAATGGTTTTAAGAACATTGAATTGTTTATCAAAAACAACCATGTCGGCAGCATACCCTGGGGCTATTAAACCCAAATTTTCCTGTTTCATAATGGAAGCAGGATTGTAAGTGGCTGTTTGAACGGCTTGTTCCGGACTAAGTCCGAATGAAACCAAATTTTTTACTCCGTCAATCATTGTCAGGGCAGAGCCGGCAATAACGTTGTCTGATTTGCGCAAAAAGCATTTATCCAAATAAACCTCTTCTCCGTTTGCGTATAAATGTTCGGCTTTTTGTTTTGTCGGTTTGAGAGAATCGGTGACCAGAACAACTTTGTCAATAGGTTTGCAGCGAAGCAGAAACTTAATAATTTCGGGATTGATGTGGAAACCGTCGGCAATAATTTCGCAAGACAATTCAGGGTGGATAAACACTGCACCGACAACCCCTGGGTCGCGGTGGTGCATGCGGCTCATGGCATTAAACAAATGTGTGACGTGCATAATTCTTGCCTGCATGCCTTCGACCATTTGTTGGTAAGTGGCGTTCGTGTGTCCGGCTTGTAAAATAATGCCGTATTCAAGGCAAAGCAAAGCCAGTTCACGCATGCCTTTCAGCTCGGGCGCTACTGTCATATTGATGATAGAACCTTGTGCCAACGATATAATTTCGCGCATAAAATCAAGGTCGACGGGGCTGATTGAATCGGGAGTTTGAACGCCGAGCCGCTCAGGTGAGATAAAGGGACCTTCTAAGTGCATACCCAAAATTTTTGCGCCTTTTTCATGTCCCATAGCTTTCATAATGCTCAGCATTCCCTTGAAGAGCTTGTCTTTCGGGGCAGCATATAAAGTTGGAATAAATGAAGTTACTCCGTATTTGGGTAAAACTTCCGACATTTTGAGAATTGATTGAAAATCCATATCATCTGTACCGAAACCTTCAATTCCGTGGATATGGGTATCTATAAAGCCGGGAGCCAAATATGCCCCTTCAAGATTGATAAAGGAAACATCGTTATCGAATTTTTTTTGCAAAAAACGGCTCTCGTTAAACACATCGATAATTTTTCCGTTTTTGATAAGCACTGCGCAATTGTTCATTGCAGAATAACCGGTCAGCAGAGTGGCGTTATGCAGACATACAGCAACCATATTAAACTCCGAATCGTTATAATTATATAATCAGCATTATAAAATATATTGGCAATCGTGCCAACAGATAAGCAGATTATAAACATAAAATGTCTTGAAATAAATTTTATTTGCAAATTTTTAGACAAAATTATATAATAC
>CAVIWQ010000030.1:2835-15322 GCA_963646605.1 Bacteroidaceae bacterium | reverse complement strand
CAATTTATTTAATATCTTAATTTCATAATAAAAGCAAAGGAAAAATAAATGACTGATAATCGGTTGTTAATGAGTGGTAAAAAAGGCATTGTTATGGGCTTGGCCAATGACAAGTCGATTGCTTGGGGTATTGTTCAGGCATTAAATGCTCAGGGTGCCCGTTTGGCAATTTCGTATCAAAACGAAGTTTTGCAAAAAAGAGTTGAGCCTTTGGCTGCTCAATTGGACAACGAACCTTTATTGATTAAATGCGATGTTTCCGATTCCGCAAGTGTTGAAGCTTGTTTTAAAGAACTCGGCGAAAAGTGGGGCAAAATTGATTTTGTTGTTCACGCAATTGCATTTTCTGATAAAAATGAATTAAAAGGCCGCACTATCGATACAACTTTGGCCAATTTTACAAACACAATGCATATTTCTTGCTATTCTTTCTTGGAAGCTTGCCGCTGTGCTGCTCCGATTATGAATGAAAACGGCTCTATTGTAACTCTTACTTATATGGGTTCTGAACGTGTTTTGCCAAACTATAATATTATGGGTGTTGCCAAAGCCGCTTTGGAAGCTTCTGTCCGCGCCGCCGCTGTTGATATGGGCGTTCAAGGCGTTCGCGTTAATGCTATTTCGGCTGGTCCGATTAAAACTTTGGCAGCTTCCGGTATTGGTGATTTCCGCAAAATTTTACACTGGAATGAACTCAACTCTCCGCTGCGCCGCAATGTTACTCAAGACGAAGTCGGTAATATGGCATTGGCTTTGCTCTCAGATCTTGGTTCAGCAGTAACCGGCGAAGTTATCCATGTGGATGCCGGATATCATATTGTAGGTATGATTAACCTTGATAATGCACAAGAATGTGGAAAAATGCTGGTTGAAGGCTAAAACAATCTTGAGTTTTTAAGCTTAAGACCTTATTATGAGCCATTGAAAAAATTCAATGGCTCTGTTTTTTGAAAATTAAAAAGGAAACAAATATGGCGATAGATACACAAACGGTCAGAAGAGTTGCCTTTTTGTCACGTTTGAAGATAGAAGATGACAAAATTGAGGCAACAGAACAAGAATTTAATAAAATCATTGATTGGGTTGAGCAATTAAACGAAGTCAATACAGATAATGTTGAACCGTTGACAGCTGTGAATGATACGCCGTTGGTCTGCCGAGAAGATAAAGTTGTTGAAGGCAATCAGGCCGATAAAATTTTGAAAAACGCCCCGCAGGCAGAATATGACTATTTTGTTGTTCCTAAAGTTGTGGAGTAAAGAAAATGACAGATATTACAAAACTTACAATTTCACAGACACTTTCAGGATTGCGGGATAAAAATTTTTCTGCTTCAGAATTAACAAAAGCTTATATTGCGGCAATGGAACAAAACCGTGATTTGAACGCTTATATTTTGGAAACGCCCGAAACAGCTTTGGAACAGGCAAAAGTTTCCGATGCTAATTATACCGCCGGCACTAATCGTGCACTTGAAGGAATCCCTTTGGGAATCAAAGATTTGTTTTGTACAAAAGATATACGCACAACGGCTTGTTCTCATATATTAGACGGTTTTGTTCCGCAGTATGAATCAACGGTTACGTCGAAATTATTTAATGACGGTGCCGTTTGTTTGGGCAAGCTCAATATGGATGAGTTTGCTATGGGCGGAAGCAATGAAACCAGTTACTACGGACCTGTTGTCAATCCGTGGCATAGAGAACGTAAATTGGTCGCCGGCGGTTCGTCTGGCGGCTCAGCGGCGGCAGTTGCTGCCGGAATTTGCGCTGCTGCAACCGGAACAGATACCGGCGGTTCAATTCGTCAGCCTTCTGCTTTTTGCGGGGTTACCGGTATAAAACCGACTTATGGACGTTGTTCGCGCTATGGCATTATAGCTTTTGCATCTTCGCTTGATCAAGCCGGACCGATTGCCAAAGATGTAAGAGATTGCGCTGTTTTGTTAAAATCAATGGCTGGTTATGATGATAAAGATTCTACTTCTGTTAACAAAGAAGTTCCGGATTTTGAATCATTTTTGGGAAAGAGCGTTAAAGGACTCAAAATCGGTATTCCTGCAGAATATCGTCCTGCGGGCTTGAATGACGAAATAGCCGCTTATTGGGACAAAGGTATTGAAATTTTAAAACAGGCCGGCGCTGAAATAGTTAATATTTCTTTGCCTCATACCAAATATGCTCTGGCTGCTTATTATATCATTGCTCCGGCTGAAGCCTCATCAAACCTTGCAAGATATGACGGTTTGCGTTATGGTCTGCGTGTTGATGGAAAGCACCTTGACGATATGTACATCAATAGCCGTACGGCCGGCTTTGGCAAAGAAGTTAAACGCCGTATTATGATAGGTACTTATGTGCTGTCGGCAGGTTATTATGACGCATATTATCTGAAAGCACAAAAAATTCGCCGTTTGATACGTGATGATTTTAATAACGCTTTTCAGAAATGTGATATTATTTTGACCCCGACGGCTCCAACAGCGGCTTTTCCGATTGGTGACAAATCAATGCAGGAAAATCCGATTAATATGTGGCTGAATGATGTCTTTACCGTATCGGTCAATTTAGCAGGGCTTCCAGGAATGAGTTTGCCTATCGGCTTGTCAAAAGACGGTTTGCCGATGGGGTTGCAGCTTATCGGACGTGCATTTGATGAAGAAACAATTTTCAAAACCGCTGCGGTTTTGGAACAAGAAGCAAAATTTGAGGGGTTGAAGTAATGATATTAGAAGGAAAAAACTGTAATTGGGAAATTGTTTGCGGTTTGGAAATTCATTGCCAAATTATATCAAAGTCAAAAATATTCAGCTCGGCTTCAACTCATTTCGGTTCTGATGTAAACCAAAATGTTTCTTTTGTCGATGCCGGAATGCCGGGGATGCTTCCGACTTTAAATGCAGAATGTGTTCATCAGGCGGTTAAAACAGGTCTGGGGTTGCGGGCTGTTATTAATAAATATTCCGAATTTTCACGTAAAAACTATTTTTATGCCGATTTGCCCCAAGGTTATCAGATTACGCAGTTTCGCTATCCGATAGTCGGAGAGGGCGTGGTAACTATTGATTTGGACGACGGCAGTACAAAAGATATACGTATTGAACGTATGCATATTGAGCAAGATGCCGGAAAATCTTTGCATGATATGTCGCCGACCAAAAGTTTTATTGATTTGAACCGTGCCGGCGTAGGGCTGATGGAAATTGTTACCAAACCTGATTTTGGCGCGCCGGAAGAAGCCGGAGCTTTTCTTAAAAAGCTGCGTTCGATTTTGCGTTACCTCGGAACTTGCGACGGCAATATGAACGAAGGCTCTATGCGTTGCGATGTCAATGTGTCCGTTCGTCCGGCAGGCAGCAGTGAACTTCGTACCCGCTGCGAAATGAAAAATGTCAATTCCGTAAAATTTGTTATGCAGGCTATTGAAAATGAAGCCCGCCGCCATATTGAAGTTTATGAAAACGGTGGAACAATTGAACAGGAAACGCGTCAGTTCGATCCGGCAACAGGACAAACAAAAGTTATGCGCAAAAAAGAATTTGCTCACGATTACCGCTATTTTCCTGAACCGGATTTGCCTCCGTTGGTGCTGACAGATGATTATATTAATGAAATCAAACAAAATCTGCCTGAATTGCCGGATGCTAAAAAATCGCGTTTTGTTGAAACAATGGGATTAACCAAATATGACGCGATGGTTATTTGCGAAAATAAAGAAGTGGCTGAATTTTTTGAAAAAGCAGCGGCCGGACATGACGGCAAAAAAGTAGCGAATTGGTTGATGGGTGATTTTTTTGCTATGCTTAACCGCAAAAATGCCACAATTGAAAACTCTCCGGTTTCGGCTGAAAATTTGGGCAAGCTTGTTGGTTTGATTGAACAAAACGTTATTTCTGGCAAAGCTGCTAAAGATGTTTTTGAAATTATGTCTGACACTGGCGGCGATCCTGAAAAAATTGTGGAAGAAAAAGGTTTGAAACAAGTTACGGATACATCGGCAATTGAAGCCATTGTCGATACCGTAATTGCAAACAATCCCGATAATGTTGCTGCTTATCGCAACGGAAAAGTAAATTTGCGCGGCTGGTTTGTCGGACAGGTTATTAAAGAGTCTAAAGGCAAAGCCAATCCGCAGATTGTGAATGAATTGCTGAACAAAAAACTTTAGAAAAGATAAAAAGCGGTATTAAAGCCGCTTTTTATAGTTTTTGTATAAGTGTCTTTATGCTTTTTTAATATGTTGCGGACAATATAAGTATACTTTGATTTGTGTATCAATAGACAGAAAAAGTATAATAAATTTGACAAAATGCTTTTATTTTGAAAAAAAATGTGTTAATGTAAAGAAAATGGATTAATTATTTAGGAGCAAAACCATGGCTAAAACATATTCATTAAACGATATGGGAGTTACGGCAGACGACTTGATAATGTTGGATGCTGCAGGTATCAGTTTTGATGAAACTGACAATATTTCTGAAGAAAGACGAGATGAAATTTTAAGTGAACTTTATAAACTGAAACAAAAAGCTAAGGAAGATACAAAAGCTCCTGAAGGTAAAAATAAGGAAATTGAACCTGCTACGGCTGAACAAATCAGAGATATGAACCGCAGACTTAAAAACGGTGAACATTTGAGTGCTAATGAAGTTGCTTCGGCTGTTGCTGCCGGCGGTATTGTATCAAAAGATATGCGCGCTGAAATCAAAAACACCGTGGTTAATTTTGCAAATTCTGAAAACGCCGGTCAAGAAGATGCCGGAGCTGTTGCTTATTTGCTGGATGAACTTAACAGTAAACATATTGATGACCAGAAAAACAAACATTCTGTTGAGGAATATAAAAAACAGTTTAATGATAATCCGGAAATTTTGGAAGCCGCAAGCAAAAAACTTGAAGCTGTAAACAATGCTCCGACTGCAGCTGCAAAAACATACAGCAAAGAAGATCTTGATGGTATGATGAAAGCTGCCGATGTTTATTTGAAAGCTCCTGATGAAGTTGATAATCATGAAATTTTGGAAAAAGCAAATCCAAAATATAAAGAAACTCATACTCAGTTGTTTGAAGATCAATTGAAAGAAATACAGGGCGTTATTAAGGATTATGGAGAAGGTAAAGCCGATATTTCGCCTGAAGCTGCCGAGTCTATGCAAAAACTTATCGAAACTTACGGCAAGGAATATTCAAAAGGGAAAATTACACCTGATATGGCTTATGAGGTTACTCCTGAAGCAGCTTTGGCAAGCCAGCGTTTGGCTTTTGAAAAGCCTTCATTGGCAAAAGCTTTGGAAGAAAAAAATACAGAAAAGGCTGAAATCAAAGAAGAAGTTGTTCAGCAGCCGGAAGAAAAAACAAGTGAAGAAAAAGAAGAACCAAAATACAGCCGTGATGATATCCGCGGTGCCCATAAAACTGCTGGTAAAGATCGTACGGTTGATCAGTGGAAGATGCTTTATACTCAAATTGATCACAATCCTGAACTGAAGACGGATAAAGATCGTGAAAAAGCCAAGAAAAAATTGGATGAAGAATTTAACCGCACAGCCAACAAAGGCGTAAAGAGAGCTTTTGAAGGAGAAAAAGCCAAAAAACAAGGCAATGTAGCTCCGGCTTTTGTTACTAATGTTCAGAGCGGAAATCAAAATGCTGAAAACAATGCGTCTGTTCAAAATGGAAACCAGAATAGTGAGAACGGTAAAACATCGAGAGTTGTTACGGAGGATGGACTTAAAAAAACAGCTGAAGCTCCGGCAGGAACAACAGCTGCCGCCAAACCTGCTGATAAGAAAAAGAAGAAAGGTTTGTTTGGGCGTATCGGTGATTGGACTAAACGCAACTGGAAAAAATTGGCTATTGGTGCGGCTTTGCTGGGAGCTACCTTATTTGGCGCTAAAAGCTGCAGCAATACTCAGACTCAAGGAAATGATGGCGGCAAACCTAAAACAGAAATTAAAACACAGCCTAAACAGCAGCAAGATGACCGCGTTACTCTTCCTGAGGTAAAGGTTGAAGGAAAGCAGACTTTTGATTTGAATATGGCTCATCAATATTGCAAACGTATGGGCTATCAGGATAACAAGAGTGAAGATGATGCAATTGCTAAATACCTGCTTGACCGCGGAACTTATGAAACAGTCAGCAGAAAAGTGGCTAGCCACTTGGGAATTGATAAACTTTCCACCGATGAACAGATGGCAGTTTTGGCGACTGTTCGTGGAAATACTCCTGATAAGGCTCCAATGATTGATGCTATTATAAATGGTACAGAAACAAATGTTGCTAAAATAGCTAAGTCTGGAATCAGCAAAGAAACCGAAAAGTTTTTGGTTAAGAGAGAAAACGGTACTATTCAATATAAAGATCCGGAACAGTTTACAAAGCAAACTGGAACACAGAGTATTGAAGTAAGCAAAGATAAAATTGCCGAAAAAGGAAAAACAATAGGTTATTTTGCTGCTCAAAAATTAAATAATCATGATAGATAATGTGATTTATTAAAAACAAAACTCCCGAAACATTTCGGGAGTTTTTTTGTGTGGAAAACAATTTAAAAATAGAAAAGCCGGATATAATATCCGGCTTTTGCTGTTCCTTTGACTGGTTAATAACTTCTGGCGTAGATAACATCCATTGTTGCCGGTTTTCCTGTTAACAGGCATTCACCTTCGGTATTGCTCTGATCAAAAGGAATGCAGCGGATTGTAATTTTCATGGCTTTCAAAATTTCTTCCGTTGCCGGATCGGCGCACCATTTACCGCGAACAAAAGCTACTTTGCCGTGTTTGCCGTCTTCAATCCATTCATTGCTGTTGGCAAAATATTCAGCAAATTGTTCTTTGGTGGTAATATCTGTGCGGATATTCTTTTCCAAACGTTTTTTTGCATTGTCATACATTTGTTTTTGAATATTTTGCAAACGTTCCTCAATTGTGCTTACAAAAACGTCTTTAGCAACAATTTCTTTGCCTTCCTGCGTATTGACTTTCAGACGTTCACGAACCATAAGGTTGTTTCCGTCAATATCGCGCAGGCCGATTTCAATGATAACCGGAGCTCCTTTTTTAGTCCATTCCCAAAACTTATCGGCAGGCTTTTTATCACGGCTGTCAATTTTAATTCTGATTTTGTCGCCTAAAGGCATTTTGCCTTTGAGTTCGGTTTTTAGTTCATTGACATAAGCCATAATTTTTTCGGCATCAGCCTCATTTTTTATTAATGGCAGAATAACAATCTGATAAGGAGCAACGGCAGGAGGAACAACCATGCCTTCATCATCGGCGTGCGTCATAATCAAACCGCCGATAAGACGGGTGGAAACACCCCAAGAAGTTGTATAAGCATATTCTTGCTGATTGTTTTTGTTAACAAATGAAATTCCGGCCGATTTAGCAAAGTTCTGCCCCAAAAAGTGTGAAGTTCCAGCCTGCAAAGCTTTTCCATCCTGCATCATAGCTTCAATGCAATAAGTATCGACAGCCCCCGGAAATTTTTCATGCTCGGGTTTACGTCCAACCAAAACCGGCATAGCCAAATAATCTTCAGCCACTTCGCGGTAAACTTCAAGCATACGTTTGGTTTCTGCTTCAGCTTCGGCAGCTGTTGAGTGAGCGGTATGTCCTTCTTGCCATAAAAATTCGCGTGTACGCAAAAACAGGCGGGGACGCATTTCCCAACGAACAACGTTTGCCCATTGATTGACCAAAACAGGCAAGTCGCGGTAAGATTTAATCCATTTTGAAAAACTATCGGCAATAATGGTTTCGGATGTTGGGCGGACAATCAAAGGTTCATCCAAAGGCGATGCCGGAACCAGTTTGCCATCTTTGCTTTCCAATCTTGAATGAGTTACAACAGCCATTTCTTTGGCAAAACCTTCCACATGGTCGGCTTCTTTTTGAAAAAACGACAAAGGAATAAACATCGGAAAATAGCAATTTTCATGATTGGTTTCCTTAAATTTTTCGTCAAAAATATCACGGATACGTTCCCACATGCCGTATCCCCATGATTTGATAACCATACACCCCGGAGAAGCTGAGTTTTCGGCCATATCGGATTCAGATACAACGTTTTGATACCATTCGGGGTAGTTGTCTTTTCTTGTTCTTTTTAATGTCATAGTTTATTCCTTTTTTCATAACGTAACGAAAAGTCCGCAATCCCAATATTGCAGACTGCGGACTTAAATTAGCATTACGGCAAAAAGATGTCTACTACAAAATATCGTCGATTTCCTTAAATATTTTGCGTATTTTTTTGTTTTCTTTCTTATCGGTGCTGGTCGAAAACATATTTTTGCGTGCTTGTTGATTGTTCATAATTTGAGTGTTGGCCGCTTGCGCTTGTGATAAAGCCAGCTCTTTATTGCTTTGCGCTTGAGCTTTTAAGAGAGTTTTCTGCTCATCGGACAAAGTTGAATTGTCAATTTTTGTGACAGCTTCGTTATAATCTTCTTGTATTTCAGCCGTTTCTTTTTCAATCCAACTTTTTTTGATATGTTCTTTGGCGTTGGCTTCGGTGTTTGCAAACAAAAAGGCAATAGCTGCAAGCAGGTATACGATATTTTTCATTTTTCACCTCAAAATTGTTAACTTATACAGTTTCAAATATATTATGATATATGAAAAAATCAAGCTGTTGTCCTTTTAAAAAAGCTCTTGCTAAATTTCAAAAAAGGGAATAGGATTTTTCTTATCCGCAGCAAAGCGGATGTCGTATTAACCTGTTTGTGAAAAGGATTAAGATTATGGCAGCAGGAACAGTTAAATGGTTTAATAAAAGAAAAGGTTACGGCTTTATTACTCCTGATGAGGGCGAAAAAGACGTGTTTGTTCACATTTCGGCAGTTAAAGAAGCTGGATTGCGCACATTGAATGAAGGCGATAAGGTTAGCTATGAAACCATGACCGAACGCGACAGAATTGTCGCCGGCAATATTAAGCTGCTGTAATCGCATTAATTTTCAAAAAGCCCGACGGATAAAATTTTCGTCGGGTTTTTTGTTGATTATTAACAATTTGTTGAATAAATCCAAATAAAATGCTAACAATTGTGTAGTATGTAAAAATTAAGGAAAGGTAAGTATGGCTAGTTCAGAAATTATGGATCGTCTGGTTCCGATGGTTATCGAACAAACACCTCAGGGAGAACGCTCGTTCGATATTTTTTCACGCTTGCTGAAAGAGCGTATCATATTTTTAACCGGACAAGTCGAAGATGAAATGGCATCTTTGGTTTGTGCTCAATTGTTGTTTTTGGAAGCGGAAGATCCCGAAAAAGATATTTTTATGTATATCAATTCTCCTGGCGGCGTTATCACTTCAGGAATGGCAATTTATGATACAATGCGCTATGTCAGCTGTGATATTAATACTTTGTGCATTGGACAGGCTTGTTCCATGGGGTCTTTTTTGCTGGCCGGAGGTACAAAAGGAAAACGCTTCTCTTTGCCAAATTCGCAAATTATGATTCACCAGCCTTCGGGCGGAGCACAAGGAAAGGCTTCTGATATTGAAATTCAGGCTAAATTAATTTTGGATATGCGCCGCCGCTTAAATTTGATTTATTCCGAAAATACAGGGCAAGAACTCTCGGTAATAGAAAAGGCTATGGACCGTGATAATTTTATGGTGCCTGAAGAAGCTTTGAAATTCGGATTGATTGACCATATTGTTACTAACCGCAAAGAAATAGGCAAATAAAAATGAGTGAAGAAAATAAAGATCAGCTGTGTTGTTCGTTTTGCGGCAAAAGCCAGTCTGAAGTCAAAAAATTAGTGGCCGGCCGCGGCGTGTATATTTGTGATGAATGTATTCAAGTCTGCATTAATATCGTTGCAGATGAGATGAACGAAATTGAAAAAGAAAATAAACCTGCAATTTCTGAACATATGCACGGTGAATTGCCAACCCCGTCTAAAATAAAGGCTTTTCTTGATCAATATGTTATCGGACAGGACTTTGCAAAAAAAGTATTGTCGGTTGCGGTATATAATCATTATAAGCGCTTGAACTGCAAAGAACAAAACAGTGATGTAGAAGTTTCTAAATCAAATGTCATCTTAATTGGACCGACCGGAAGCGGAAAAACATTATTGGCGCAGACTTTAGCAAAAATTTTGGATGTTCCTTTTGCAATTTCCGATGCTACAACGTTGACCGAAGCCGGTTATGTCGGAGAAGATGTTGAAAATATTATCCTGAAATTGGTGCAGGCAGCTGATTATGATATTGAAAAAGCCCAAAGAGGAATAGTTTATATTGATGAAATCGATAAAATTAACCGCAAAGGCGATGGACCGTCTATTACACGCGATGTTTCGGGCGAGGGCGTTCAACAAGCGCTTTTGAAAATTATTGAGGGAACTGTTGCTAATGTTCCACCGCAAGGCGGACGCAAACATCCTCAGCAGGAGTTTTTGCATGTCGACACTTCGAATATTTTGTTTATTTGCGGTGGTGCTTTTGCCGGTATTGAAAAAATTATCAATAACCGCAGCGCAAAAACTTCAATAGGTTTTGGGGCGGCTGTTGCCAGCAAAAAAGAACAGCCGGTCGGCGAAGCCATGAAGTTGATTCAACCTGAAGATTTGCTGAAATACGGTCTTATTCCTGAGTTTATCGGACGATTGCCGATTATTGCGTCGCTTGAAGATTTGGATGAAAAAGCGCTGGTTAAAATTTTAACAGAACCCAAAAATGCTTTGGTTAAACAATATGTTGAATTATTTAACATGGAACACGTCAAATTGACGATTACCGATGATGCGTTAACGGCAATTGCTAAGAAAGCTATTGAACGCAAAAGCGGCGCTCGCGGCTTGAGAGCAATTATGGAAGAAAAATTGCTTGAGTTGATGTATAATATCCCCGACAAAAAAGATGTTGAGGAGATTATTGTCAACGCGGACGTTATTAACGGCATTAAAGAACCGATGTTAGTTTATAACAAGGCTGCTGAAGCACTAGGCGCGGAATAGTCAAATTTTTGGGGCTGCAATTTTACCGGATGAAAAATATGATTGAAATAAAAGCTCTTACTAAAAAATTCGGCAATTTTACAGCCCTTGACAATATTAATTTCAGTGCAGAAAGCGGTGAAATTATCACCTTGCTGGGGCCAAATGGCGCCGGAAAATCAACTTTGATGAGGTGCATTTGCGGCTATTGGAAACCTGATAGCGGTAATATTTTTATTGACAATGCTGATTTGGGCGAAAATTTGCTTTCGTCACTGAAAAAAATAGGATATATGCCTGAAAATACGCCGTTGTATGGAGATATGAAAGTTTATGAATATCTGCAATTTGTTGCCGGAATTTTTGGTTTGTCAGATAAGGAATTTGAACAAAATCTAAAAACGGTAGTTGATAAATTAGAATTGTCTGCTGTTCTTACACAAAAAATTTCAACTTTATCTAAAGGTTTTTGCCGGCGTGTCGGTGTTGCCGGTGTGATTTTGCACAAACCGCAAATTTTAATTTTGGATGAACCGACTGAAGGTTTGGATCCAAATCAAAAAATTTCGTTACGCTGTTTTTTGAAAGAATATGCTAAAAGAAATAACGCTACAGTCTTAATTTCAACCCATTTGCTGGAAGAAACAGAAGCCTTGTCTTCAAGAGTTTTAATGCTTTGTCGGGGGCGCTTAATTAAAGATGCTATGATTGAACAGCTGAAACGTGAAGCGCCAAACGGTGATTTGGGATTATTATTTCACAATTTGACTTCTGCGGAGACGGAAAATGTTCAACAGCCTTTATAAGCGTGATTTATCGGGGTTCTTTTATAGCAGCGGCGTGTATGTTATTTATGCTATATATGCTGTTCTTACAGCTATTATGGCTTTTTTCTGGGGAGAATATCTTGATTTTCCGGATCAATCTTTGTTGTCGGTTTTTGCTTATCAACCGCAGATTTTGATAATTATCATTCCTGCTATTACAATACGCAGTTGGTCTGATGAACACAAAAACGGTACGTTAGAAAATTTGTTGACTTATCCGATTTCAAGTTTTTCGCTGGTTATGGCAAAATTTTCAGCTTCTTTTACCATCAGTGCAGCAATGCTTTTGTTTTCTTTGCCTTTGCTTTTTTGCTCTTCATTTTATTTGCATACAGATTGGGGAAATGTTTTTTGCAGCTATTTAGGTGCTTTATGCATGATTGCGGTACTTTGTGCGGCAGGTTGTTTGATTTCTTTCAGTGTCGCAAGTCCGGCAGCAGCTTATCTGTTGGGGCTTGTCTTTGCTGTTTTATGGATTGATTTCAACTGGGGAAAAATTATTACTTCAAATTTGCAAAATATACCTTTTTATTTTGACGGCGTTTTGGATTTTAGCCGCAATTATCAAAATTTTCTCAATGGACAGTTAAATCCGGCAAGTTTATTTTATTTTATCAGTTTTTGCATGCTATTGTTGTTGTTCAATTGGCTAACCATCAGTAATCGGAGAGCTGCAATATGAAAAAAATATTAATAAGTGT
>CAVIWQ010000030.1:0-2825 GCA_963646605.1 Bacteroidaceae bacterium | reverse complement strand
AGCTTTCTACATACAAACGCGAAAGCTATATTTATGCCGAATATGTAACCGCAATATTAGAAAATTATCAAAAAAATAATCCGCAATATATCAATTTGAAAATAATTCCCGTCAAATCATATTCTGCTGAAGCAAAATATGCTGAAGAAATAGGATTGAAAACGTTACATTATGAAAGTGAGCCTTTTTATTTTGGCTTGCAGATAAGTAACGGAACACAGTCTCAGGTGATAGCAGAACTTGTTCCCGAACGCCGTGCTTATTTGGAAAGTGATATAAATAGAATATTGACTAATTTAACGGTGGATGAAAAAAATATTGTTGGAATTATATCATCGGAATTTTCACCTTTTTCTGAAGATAAAAAAAACAAAACGTGGTCATTGTTTGATGAATTGTCGACAGATTACAAGTTTGTAAATATATCAAAAAATGCACAGTATATTCCGCTTGATGTAAAAGCCTTGATTGTTTTGAACCCCAATGAATTACCGCCATTGTTTGTTTACGGTCTTGATCAATATTTGATAAGAGGCGGAAAACTTATTGTTTTTGTTGATCCGTTTTCTGAAATCGCGCAATTTTATAAGGGATATCCTCCGCAAAGCCACAGTAATATTGTTCCGTTGCTGCAAAATTGGGGAATTGATTATGATAACAAAAAAATTGTGGGCAGTTTAAGCGAGGCGCTGAAAATTTCTTCAGATGGACTGGCATATCCTTTGTGGTTCTTTGTGACAGATAATAGGGGATTAAAATTACATTTTCGTACTGCCGGGGCTTTATCGATAAAGCCGGCTGATGATGTTGATTATGAAATTTTGGCTGTATCTCCTAAAGATTCCGGCACGCTCGCTACAAATTTTTTACGTTATTCTTCCAAAAGAAATGCTCTGGAACATTATGAAAACGGCAGTCAAAGTTATATTCTGGCAGTGCGTGCTAAAGGAAAATTTACGTCAAACTATACGCAGGGATATTTTGACGGTATAGAATTTTCGGAACAAATACCGCCTTTTGAGTTTGTTGCGCAGCCAGAGTCTGAACTTGCGGTAATTGCAGATTCTGATTTTGTTTCGGATGATGCTTGGGCTCTTGAAAGTGATGAAAAAAATCCTGTATTCGGTACGGTTCCTTATGCCGATAATGCCGAATTTATACTCAGATTGCTCAAATCAATGTTGGCAGATAATGAAAAATTATTACCGGACGCTTATCCTAAGCATATAGATACATCAAGCATTATTACAACTATTTCGATGCCTATAATTGAACAATATGAGCAACAGTATGCAGAGCTGATGTTAAAATATAATCGTGCCAAAAGAGATATTGCCGATGCCAAAGCATACGCGGCCGCTTCGGATACAGGCAGCCGGTTAAAATATACTCAAAAAATAAAACAAGCGGAAGAAGAGGCAGAAAAACTGAACAGTGAGCTGGAAGCTCTTAAATATCGGCAAAAATATGAAATTAAACAAGCTGTCGATAATTTAATATGGTTGAATATTATAATATTCCCTGTGTCATTGTTGTTTATGTTTATAGTCTTAAGCTATATTGTTCGCTATTATAATTTAAAGAGGGTAAAATGAATAAAAAATTGGCTGTTACTACTGTTTTTCTCGTTTTATTAGGCGGACTGTCGATAGCAGGTTTGAAAATTGCGCCTGATTTTTACGATTTTGGAGAAAAATTATCGGAAAAGTTGGAAACAATAAATAGCTTTACTGTCGATAACTCAATGCAAGTCGTGCGTAAAAACGGGGTTTGGTCAAGCCAAGAAGATGATTTTTATCCTGTTGATAATGATGTAGTCGAATTATTTTTCAAAGAAATGAAAAAAGCCTCGCTAAAAGCTGAAATCTGCGAAGGAAAACCAGATGCTGAACCAGGGATTGTTTTACATGGAAAAAAAGATATTGATGTTTTTTATGATGAGAATAATGAAATAAATGCCAAAATAGTTTTGACCGATTATAAAAAATGCTATGTTCTTACCGGTGATTTTAGAATTCCCGCTCAGCCGTATCAATGGTTTGTTCAGCCTTTATTACCTTTTTCAAACCAAAATATAGAAGAGATATATGGGGCAGATCCTGCACAATTTGCTTTTTCAGAATTGTTTTTTTATCAGGCTGTTCATAACAATGATTTTGAGGATTGGGACAATAAAAAAATTAAAATAATATTGAATAACGGTATTATTGCTGAATTGATAATATATGCTCAAGGACACAGCTATTGGATGTCTGTTAATCTGACAACGACAGCTTTGCCGTCGATTGAAGCGGATGAATTTGTAAAAAATAACGGCTTCCTTTATGAAGGCTGGTATTTTGAAATTCCGCAGCCGGAAGGAAGCCGTTTGTTTAATTACGGATTGTAGAAATTAGATTGTTCCCGGTTCGAAATCATCAAAACTTGAAAAGTCCGAAATACTGGTTCCGTATATATCTTGCAATCTACGCAGCATTTGGTCATTTATTTCCATTGTGCATTTTTTGCGGCCGAATTCGGCATCGCCTAACAAATCTTTATAGGCCATGCCGTACATAGAGCAAATACGCTCACGATAGGCAACAAATTGATCGTTCATATCTTTTAGGTTGCCGCGAACCATTCCGTTTCCGTTGTTCCACTTTTTGAACTCTTCAAGTTTTAAAACCTGAGTATAAAAATTGTTCATAGCAGCGGTCTGGCGTTTTATTTCCGGATTTAAGCAGTTTATATATTCGCGCGGTGTATTTCCTGCAATGTTTTCAACACATTTATTGTATTCTTTTTGTTCAAAGTCGTAACTTGTATTATAAAGTGAGTTAGAT
>CAVIWQ010000029.1:8411-15434 GCA_963646605.1 Bacteroidaceae bacterium | reverse complement strand
GGACTAACACAATGCACTCTATTCAACCCTTGATTGTTGATTTGACGCTGATAACCATTTATGCCGGTTTGACAACTTTGCTTTTTAAAAAATTGAAACAACCGACAGTTTTAGGCTATGTTTTGGCGGGTATTTTTGCGGGGCCTTATTTTAGTTTTGTTCCGACAGTAACCGACAAAGCCAATCTTACTTTATGGGCTGATATTGGTGTTATTTTCTTATTATTTGGTTTGGGGCTTGAATTCAGTTTCAAAAAAATGATAAACGTTGGAAAATCCGCTTTAATTACATCAAACGCCAACATCTTGTTTATGCTGTTTTTAGGATACAATACCGGTTTGCTGCTGGGGTGGTCGGTTATGGACAGCTTTTTTCTTGGCAGTATGATTTCAATGTCGTCAACAACGATTATTATTAAGGCATTTGAAGACTTAAATGTTAAAAAACAAAAATATACCGATTTGGTTTTCGGTGTGCTTGTTGTTGAAGATATTGTAGGTATTTTGCTGTTGGTTTTGCTGCCGACGGTTGCTCTCGGCAATAGTATTGATGGCGGAGCTTTGCTTTTAAGCACAATGAAATTGATATTTTTCTTGGTGTTGTGTTTTGTCATCGGTATTTATCTTGTTCCGAGTTTTCTAAAAAAAATTACGCCGTTTCTCAATGATGAAATGTTATTGCTCATTTCAATCAGCTTGTGTTTCGGTATGGTTTTGCTGGCTACTTCTTCCGGATTTTCTTCGGCTTTGGGCGCATTTATTATGGGTTCGATTTTGGCCGAAACCTCGGTCATCGAACGAATAGAAAAAAATATAAAGCCTCTTAAAGACTTTTTCGGAGTTGTATTCTTCGTTTCTGTGGGTATGATGGTCGATCCTTCAATGTTTGTAAAATACGCATGGCCGATTTGCGTAATTACATTTATTGTTATGATCGGAAAAATAACCTTTTCATGCTTAGGCTTTTTATTTTCGGGCGAAACACTTAAAACAGCTTTGCAAGGCGGTTTTTCTTTGGCGCAGGTCGGCGAATTTGCGTTTATTATTGCAAGCTTGGGTATGAGTATTAAAGTGTTAGATGCGCAGGTTTATCCGATTATTGTAGCCGTTTCGGTTATTACCACTTTCTTTACTCCGATGATGATAAAAGCCTCTGAACCGGCTTATCGCTATTTGTGCAAAGCATTGCCGGAATCTATAACTAAACGTATTGCTTCAAATACATCTATTGCAAGAGAGTCTAAAATAGAGGAACGTCATTGGAAATTGCTGTTTAAAAGCTATTTCATTCGTATGATTCTGTTTTCGATGATTCTATACACCATTATCGGACTTTCAGCATATTTTGTTAAACCGTTTATCCATTCTCTGATGCCAAATCTGGCAGCTCGAATTACGGTTACGGCAATTACATTATTGTTTATGGCACCGTTCTTAAAAGCTATGATTGGCTGGGAAACAGTATTGCCGATTTTTGCTCGTGAAAAGCTTGCCGACATATTGTGCAAGTTCAGCCGCCGCAAAAATGCGGAGGGAGAAGAGCCGCAAAAATCCATTATCAACAAAATAGAAGAAAAGTTTGGATTGTGCAGTTTGTATGATCAGGCTTTGAACGAAAAAAACTTTTTTATATCCAACCATAATGTTGCAGCAGTTTATTACAAACTCTGGACGGCAAAAAAATTAAACCGCCTGCCACTGATGATGATGACAAGTTTTAGGCTGATTATGGTATTGTTTATTTTATCAACGGTTGTTCATCAATTTTTAACTGAAAATACCAAAGTTACATGGGGATTGGTAATTATTTCGATTATGGTTCTCAGTCAATCGCGCTGGTTATTTAATCAGTATATGAAAATTGAAAATCAATTTTTGCAAAACCTTAGAGGTGAAAAAGAAGAAAGCAAAGAAATTGTTGCAGAAACTCAGCCAAAATCCGTTAAATCACTATCGGATAAAGCTGAAACCGCAAGTAAAGCCGATTCTGAAAAAATTGTGCAATCAAAAGAAAATACGGAACCGGTTTCTAAAAAGGAAAAACAATAAAATATTTGCTTTTAGCAATAAAAAGTATAAAATATATACAACAAAAAATTATTAACTTTAATACCTACAATTATGAAACCAATGCGGATAAACGAATACACCGTTCCGGTTGGAAATGAGTGTGTTATTCCTTCTTATGTAGAAGCTTTGCGCTTTTTTCAGGCAGAAGGTGTGAATGGAAAAATCGAATTTGGTATTGCCGAAACTCAAAAGGGCGATGTTCTGTGTTGGGGCTGTTTAAGAGGCGAAAATTATCATGTGGTCAGTGCCTTTGAAAATAAGGACGAAACGCAGATAATTTCTTTTACGGTGCTTAGTTCGGGCAGTCGATTTGTTTTTAACAATCGTACTTATGTTTTGCTTAGAAACAGAGAACTAAAGTTGGTTATTCGTGAGATGACCGCTTTGCCTCATGAAGGTGAAATTTGCGGAAGTTTGGATGCAATCGGCAAAAATTATCAGTCGGTTTCTGTGGTCAAACTTTACAAAATCGGAGCCAAAAATGAATATTTGGCAACATTTTGGTATGTTGATTCACCAGAGGATGAAGATGAGCCTTATTCTTGTCTGCCTATTTTTTTCTGCGATTTGCCGATTTTAGACAGTATACCGGAAAATAGCCTGAATTGGGAGTTTGTCCACCCCGGAGAAGTTTTTCTTCACGGTGATGAACTTTGGCAGCTTTATGAGGACGAAGACAAACATTTGTATGTTAACAGAGCCGTTAGCAGAATGAAAATTGTCAAGTCTGGTTTGTAATGTATTCAAAAGCCTCTCTTTTGTAAAAGGAGAGGCTTTTGCTTTATAAGCAGCTTAGTAACTCAGCGGCTCTTATATAATCAAATTTACCGCTGCCTAAAACCGGCGGATTTTTAATGTATATAACTTTTTTAGGCATCCAAAGTTCACTTAATCCCTGAAGTTTGAAATATTCGCGGATTGATGCCAGATTAGCTGTTTCGTTATTGGTCACAAAAATCAACTGTTCTCCTTTTTTCTCATCAGGTAAAGTTAAAATTCCCTGTATGGCTTGAGGATAGCATTTATCTAAAATTTGCTCTACAGCGGTTAAAGAAACCATTTCGCCGCCGATTTTGGCAAATCTTTTAGCGCGTCCCTGAATAAAAACATATCCGCTTTCATCAATATGAACAATATCACCCGTATCATACCATCCGTTTTCTAAAGGCTGCAATTTTTCGGGATTATCAGCTTTCATATAACCTTGCATAATATTGTCGCCTTTAACAAACAAACGTTTGCCTTCGGTAACGCCGGCCACGTTTTCCAATCGGTAAGATATCCCCGGCATAAAGCGTCCAACGCTTTCTTCACGATAATGCATGGGAGTATTAATAGTTAAAACCGGAGAAGTTTCGGTTGCGCCATATCCTTCCAGAATGCGGATTCCGAATTTTTTCATCCATAAATTTGCAGTTGCTGTTTTAAGTTTTTCCCCGCCGATAACCGCATATTTTAAAGCAAAGAAGTCATAAGGATTTGCCATCTTTCCATAACCTGCAAAAAATGTATCTGTTCCAAAAATTACAGTGGCCATAGTATCATAACAAAGCTCCGGAACAATACGGTAGTGCAGGGGGGAGGGATAGAGAAAAATTTTTACTCCAAACAAAATGGGCAAAACTGTAGCAACGCTTAATCCGAAAGAATGGAACATCGGTAAAGCGTTAAATACAATATCTCCTGAATTAAAAGGAATAACGCTGGCAATTTGATAACGGTTTGCCTGTAGATTTTTATGCGATAGAAAAACGGCTTTAGGTGTTCCTTCTGAACCTGAGGTAAACAAAATCACGGCTGTTTCATCTGCTTTTTTTAGCGGGCGTTTCTGTAAAAGATAATTTTTTATTCCTTTTATTTTGCAGGAAAAATTTATTCTTTTTGCAAAATCTTCTAGATAAATAATTTTTATACCCATGTTAAACAGCGCCAGTTCCAACCTTTCCAATTTAGCTTGTTCTATAAAAGTATGAGATGTTATAACTGTTTGTAATTTAATGGCTTTTATTGCTTCTGAAAAAGGTTTAACTCCCAATGTGAAATTAAGCATGGCCGGTATTATATCCGCATATTGCAGTGCGAAAAAGCTGACAACATTTGCCAATACGTTAGGAAGCATTAATCCTATTTTATCTTCTTTTGCAAAGTTTTGCTTAAAAGCTGTTCCCAAAACATAGCTTTTAAGGATAAAAGAACTGAAAGTCTGCGGTTTTCGTTTTATATCTTCAGCGATAATATGATTTTTTCCTAAAACTTTGGCAGTGTCTAACAGTGAATGGAAGATATTTTCATCAATGCATGAAGTTTTATAAATCATATCCGCCATTATATCATAAAGTTTTTGCGAAATGATTCGCCGGTATTCGCGTCTTGGTATATTTTCATCAATAACAAAGCGTTGAGGTTCTAAAATATTAAGGCTGATTTTCGGAAAAAGGCGGGTGCGTATTTTATTTTTTAGATAAGATAATTTTGAATATTGAGCTCCATCGATTCTAACCGGCAAGATTTTCGCGCCGGCTTTTTGAGCTATGATACCGGCACCTTCATATATTTTCATCATTGAGCCGGTGACTGTAATGCGTCCTTCAGGAAAAATCATAATTTTTTTATTTTTTTTCAGTTCTTCAATCAAACTGCGGACAGAAAGCGGGCTGCGCGAGTCAACGGGATAAAAATCAACCAGCAGCCGAACGATGGGCATAAACCATTTATTGGCCCATTCAGTATTGATTGCAAAAGTTATACGTTCAGGCATAAAAGCAGCAATCAACACTCCGTCTAACAAAGATACATGATTGGCAATAATTAATACTCTTTTGCCTGCTTTGCGAAAATTTGCCAGCCCCTTTACCCGACTATGAAATAAAAAAGACAAAATACTTTGCAGCAAAGAACGGGTTAAGGCATCAGGCAGCAAGCTGCATATATAAAAAGCTACGCCGGTACTGATAAGAGCCATAGTTAAAAAAAGGTTCGGCAAGTTAAAGCCGCAGGCAAGAAAGATGGCGGCAAAAACGGCCACTCCCGCCATTCCGAGTGCATTCATTATGTTGTTGCCGGCAATAACCGTAGCCACATAAGCTTTGGGAGCCCATGTCTGCATTATGGCGTTTAATGGAATAATATATAAACCGCCCCAAAAAGCCAACATAAACAAGCTCAAACTTATTCCCCACGCATGCGGCTGGCTGAAAAAATCCATGAAATAGACGGTCGTTTGCGGTGTGGGATAGTTATTAGTGAACAAATAAATGAGATAAAGGCAAACAGCCATGCCGACGGCTCCCAAAGGAACATAAGTTGCATGAATAAATCCCTTTAGTATTTTGTTGCAGGCATAAGAACCAACGGCAACCCCGAGCGAAAACAAAATCAGAAAGAAAGTAATAACGCCTTTTGAAGTGTTGAGAATTTGGCTGCAAATCGGATATACCTGCACCGCAACCAGTGCGCCGATAATCCAAAACCACGTGGCGCCGAGGATACTTTTAAAAACAACTTTATGCTTACGTAAAAAGCGAAAGTTTTCACCGGTAGCCGCGAATATATTTTTTTTCACTTTTATATTTGGACGCGGAGCCGGAGCATCGGGAATAAACCATGAAGAAGCTAAACCGGCCGCAGCTAATAAAATAAGCAATAAAATCGTTCCTTCAACAGGAAGCAATGTTCCTAAAATAAGACCTAATAAAATCGCCATATATGTTGTGCTTTCAATGTAAGCATTTCCGGTAATAAGCTCTTCCGGCTTCAATTGCTGCGGCAGCAAAGAATATTTTACAGGGCCAAAAAAAGACGACTGAGCTCCCATTAAGGCTAAAATAGCCACCAGCAGAGGCAAACTTTTAGCAAACCAAGCTATGGCAACGCAAAGCATTAATGCCAATTCAACGATTTTTAATATTCTGGCAATTTTATTGCGGGAATATTTATCGGCCAATTCGCCGGCAGTTTCTGAAAACAAGAAAAACGGCAGAATGAACAATCCTGCTATTATATTTGACAGAACGCCGGACTGTTCGGACATTTTTATTGCCACTAATGTCAAAAGAGCATTTTTAAATAGATTATCATTCAGCGCTCCTAAAAATTGCGTAATGAGCAAAGGTAAAAAGCGCTTGGTTTTAAGCAAATTCATGCCGTTCTCCTGTGAAATATGATTGCATAAAAAATAAAACATTATAAACTTGCAGCTGTCAAGAATTAAAGGTTTTTATATATGACTGATAGGTTTGAAGAAGACTATTCACCTGAAAAAATAAAAAATTGGATCTGTCAAAACAGCGATCCGAAATATCAAAAATTTGCTTCCTCCTTGCTTCCTGGGATAACAAATGTCAAAGGGGTAAGACGTCCTATAATTCAACATTTTGCAGCGCGAATAGCAAAAGGAGATTGGAAAAGCTATTTGAAAACTGTCGACGATGACAGTTTTGAAGAAATTATGCTGCATGGACTTGTTATTGCTTTGATAAAAGAAACGGCGTTGGAAAAACAGCAAAAATTGGAACAATTTATCGATAAAATAAATAATTGGTCGGTTTGCGACAGCATCTGCGCTAATATAAAACAAGTTAAGGCGGAACGTCGGAAATGGTGGCCGTGGGTGAAAAAGTATGCCGATTCAGATGATGAATTTACCGCCCGTTTCGGCGTGGTTATGATTTTATCGCATTTTATTGCTGAAGATTATTTAGATGAAATATTTGAGGCATTAAATAAAAAACATTTTTCGGGATATTATGCTCAGATGGCAGTTGGCTGGGCTATTGCTGAAATTTATGCTTATTTTCCCGCACAAACCGAAAAATTTTTGGAAAATAACCTCTTGGAGAAAGAAGTTCAAAACAAAGCTATCCGAAAAATTTGCGAATCTTTGAAAATATCTTCCTGTGATAAAGAACGGGTGCGCAAATTAAAAAAATAAGAGGAAAGACAAAAGTCTTTCCTC
>CAVIWQ010000029.1:0-8401 GCA_963646605.1 Bacteroidaceae bacterium | reverse complement strand
TTCCTCTTTGTAGTACCTTACTGTCGATTGTTTTCCTTATCAGGATTTTTATCGGCAGAAGTTTTGTTTTCAGCTTTCTTTTTGAGCTGGCAGTTTTGATGTGTGCATTTAGGCGTTTTGATGGATATTTTACCGCCGAGAAGTTTAACACCGCTCAAGGTAATATCACGTCCGCCTGAAATAATCAGCACAATCAGCAAAGCTGTTGTAAGCTCATCCCAAGAAACAATGGTTACTGTTGGAACCAAAGGCCACACTATACAGTTCATAACAAAACCGCCGACCAAAGCCCAACCGACTACCGGAATCCAATAGCGTTTAACCGCTTTTCGGAAGGGTTGGCAATCTGGATTGGTGCATTCCTGCGCGTTTTTGATTGAAAGACGCCCGCCTAACAATTTTAAACCGTTTAGCGTAATGTCGCGAGTTCCGCTGATGACTAATAAAATGAGTAATGCGCGGTTGAGCTCATCCCATGAAATTAATCTTACAGCACCATTGTTTAAAGGTTCAACGATGCAGTTCATTACATACCCGATAGCGAGTACAAAACCAACTGCGGAGATCCACAACTTCTTAGTCATGATTCTCTCAACTGAATTTCTAGCGTTCATAATATATATATAATGATTTATTTTCTGGCTAAAATGATGGCATTAAAGCTAAATTTTGTCAAGTTTTATTGTCAAAAAAAGAGCAGGTTTTAATACCCGCTCTTTTTTAATATAAGAAAACATTTATTTATCTTCAGTTTTCTTTTCCGCACCCGTTTCAGAAATAGCGTTGCCTATCTTTTCCGCCAACTTTTTATTGCGGTTGAGGAAGACATCGCGAGTTCCGCTTATACCGAGCATAACAGCCAAACCGGTTAACAACTGTCCCCATTCGACAATTTTTATATCTGCAAAAGGATAAACAGCACTGTTGTTGAAAAAGCCGAGAGCCAAACACCACCCGATTGCCGGAATCCAATAGCGTTTGCCTATTGTATAAACTTCGGTTTGATGTCCGTCGACTTCTTTAGTGATGACAGAATTTTCGTTTTCTTTTTTTAATCCGACATCACGTGCGCCGCTGATTGCCAGCATAACACCGAGAGCTGTCATTAATTGTCCCCATTCCACAGTTTTAATTTCGAAATAAGGAAACAAAACGCAGTTATTGAAAAATCCCAAAAAAAGGAACCATCCGATTGCCGGTATCCAATAGCGTTTACCGACTGTAAAAATTTTGCGTATCATAATTTAATAATTAAAGTGAATAATCAGTTCATACTTCAATGATATATTATCTGAGAATATTTTGTCAAGTTTTTTGTACAATATATAGTTTTAAGCTATATATGAACTTGATGAGATTAGTATTTTCCTCCCATGGATTTATAGACGTAATTTTCATATTTTATAAGTTGGTATTTTTGTTCTAGCAGATTTTTACGCAAAGAATTTTCACTGGAAAGTGCCTGCAGAAAATCTTTGAATTCTGTTTTTCCGCTGTTGTAACGTTCTTGATAATAACGGGTAATCTGAGCGGCGTTTTTGTAGTTTTTTTCTGTATTTTTAAAAGTCTTTTGGGCTTGCTCATAAGCAAAGTAATAATAGACAACCTCATTCACTGCCTGATTTAATGTGTCCTTAAATTCCAAAACGGTCAAATCATAATCGGCTTCTGAGATTTTAATATTATTTTGAACTCGGTTCCAATCCAAAAATGGAAGATCAATGCCGACACTTCCTAAGATATATGGAAAATCAAAAGTGGTTCTGGCTTTGTCTGAAGATGATGATAATACACCTTTTAGCGAAATATTTGGATACCAATTTTTGTTTTCAGCTTCCAAATTTTTAAATGCCTTTTCAAGTCTGTATTGGCTTGAAATCAAATCCGGTCTTGTTGCCAACACGGCGACCGGAACATTAATATTTACACCAAGTGCAGGTTGGTTAAGTATTTCTCCGAATTTTAAGTCAAGTTTTTCGTCATTGTTAATAGCTAAGATATTTTTTAAACTGGTTTGTGTTTCTTTAAATCCGGTTTGCAAATCTAACAAACGGTTTTGATCCGATAAAAGGTTTTGTTCTGCTTCCAAAAACTCAATATTATCGGCTTTTCCTGCGTTGTATTTAGCTTTTGCCACATTGCATATTTGCTCATAATTTTTGATGTTTTTTTCTGTAAGATTGATAGCATTTTGCAAATATTCCAAATTAAAATACAAGTCAACTACACTATTAACGAGTGTCAGTCTGGCAGCCTCGCGATCCATAGCCGTAGCTTGATATTCTAATTTTTGCGCTTGATATTGATTATGAATTTTTCCATACAGATCAGCTTCGTAATTTAATCCTGCTTCGCCTGAAAAATTGCTTGAAAAGTTATCTTTCCTGTCGATTTTTCTTTGAGAAGAAGCGTTTGTTCCGGCTGTCAGGGTCGGAAACAAATCAGAAGTCGACAAACCCAATTTATAAAGTTCCTTGTCAATATTGACAGCAGCCTTAAGGTAATCGGGATTATTTTTTAAAGCAGTTTCCACCAAGCGGTTAAGCTCTTCATTGTTATATTGTTTCCACCAGCTTGTATTGGCGGAATATTCGGCTTTAATTTCCTGTGTATAGTTTAATTCCGCAGCCAAATCTACAGAGGTTCGGTTTGTGGTGACACAGCCGCTGACCAACAAAAAAGTGCTTAAAAGCAAAAATTTTCTAATATTCAATTTCATTTTATTCACTCGCTAAAGCGTCAATAGGATTAAGGTTTGAAGCATTTTTAGCCGGCATATAGCCGAATATAATACCGATGGCCGATGAACAAACCAGAGCCAAAACAATTGACGTAGTTGAAAAAATCATTCCGAAATTTTCGGAAAAAGAATTAAATCCGATACCTATCAGCACCGATAAGGTTACGCCCATAAAACCGCCGACCAGACAGATTAAAATAGCTTCAATAAGAAATTGGCGTAAAATATCGGCCTGTTTAGCACCGATAGCCATTCTGATTCCTATTTCTCTTGTGCGTTCGCTTACCGAAACCAGCATAATATTCATTACGCCGATACCGCCGACAATAAGTGAAATAACAGCAATGCTCGCAATAAGAAGCTTCATGGTGTTTGTTGCGCTTTCCACAGTTTGTTTAATGCTGTCGCTGTTGATCATAAAAAAGTCTTTTTTTCCATGCAAAGATGTCAATATGTGTTCAATACTGTTTTCAGCCACTTGTGAATTTACTTTATCCGAAACTTTGACAGTTATTGTGTTTATATCGGTGCTGCCGTTGATTTTATACATAGCGGTGGTGTAGGGAGTCCAAATATTCATAGATTCGGACATCGGTCCGGGGTTATTGTCTGCAGCTGTAACTCCTATTATTTCCAATGGCTTTTTATTGAAGATAATAATTTTCCCGACAGGATTCGGATCATTAGCAAAAACTTCTTTTAGTGTGTTGTTGTCGATAACAACGACAGACGCTATACTTTTTACTTCATCATCGGTAAAAATACGGCCTTGAGCGATTTTTCGTCCTTTAACTTCAAAGTATGAGGAGCCAACCCCGCGTAATTGCGCTGTTAACGAATTATTTTCGTAAACCAGTGTTCCACTGGCGGAAATACTCGGCGTCGAATTATCAATAAAGCTTTGCTTGCCTAAATAGTCGGAGTCGCTTACTTTTAGAGTTTTTACTCTTCCTGAACGCATATCTCCAAATCCGCTTCCCGGCATAATATCAATTGTATTTGTGCCCATAGAGTTAATTTGCGCCATAATTTTTGCCTGTGACGCATTTCCGAGAGCCACAACCGACACAACGGATGCAATACCGATAATAATTCCAAGCATAGTTAAAAGAGAACGCATTTTGTTTGATAGAATAGCATGGACAGACATGCTTAGGGCTTCGGTAAAACTGTCTTTGAGAGCATCAAATCTGCTTTTGCCGATTTCTTCCATTTTATCTTTTTTTTCGTAAAAAGTCGATTCTTTACGGACATCAGAAACTATTTCGCCGTCTTTAATTTCTATTATACGGCTTGCTTGAGCAGCGATTTTACTGTCATGTGTTACTAAAATGATAGTATGTCCCTGAGTATGCAATTTTTTTATAATTTCCATAACCATTTCGCCGCTTTTAGAATCCAAAGCGCCGGTAGGTTCATCCGCCAAAATAATTTCACCGCCGTTCATCAATGCGCGGGCAATACTGACGCGTTGCTGCTGTCCGCCAGAGAGTTCACTCGGTTTGTTGCCGAGTTTGTTTCCCAATTCCAACTTTCTTAAAAGGCGGATAGCTCTTCTGGTGCGTATTCTCGCATTAGCACCGAAATAAATGGCAGGCAGCGCTGCATTGTCGCGTGCATTCAAATTGCTGAGCAGATTATAACGTTGAAAAATAAATCCGAAAGTTTTGCAACGTAATTCCGCCAGTTGGTCTTTGTTCATTTTACCAACTTCGGTGCCGTTGATTTTGTATGAACCTTCGGTTGGTACATCAAGACAGCCGATAATATTCATCATAGTTGATTTTCCGGAGCCTGATTGTCCGATTATGGCGACAAAATCACCTTTTTCGATACTGAAATTGACATTTTTCAATACATGAACGCGGTTGCCTTCGTGTCCAAAAAATTTATTGATGTTTTTTAACTCAATTATATTCATTGCCTAAAATCCTCTTGGACCTCTTCTCATGCTTGAGGCTTTATTGGAAATTTCAGATGCGGATAGTTGTCCGATTATAACTTCATCTCCTTCACTGATACCGTCCTTTATTTCAATATTCAGACCATCGGAAACACCTGTTTTTATGTGGCGTTTTTTAACTCCTTCGGCAGTTAGTATTTCAACATAACGGTCATCAGCTCCGCCTTTAATGGCTGTAACCGGAATGGTCAGTACATTATCGGCTTTTTCAACATAAATAACGTTTTGAGTAGTCATTCCAATCCGCAGTTTGCCGTCAGGATTAGGAACAATTAAGCGTCCGTAATAATATATGGCTTCATTTGAATCGACAACTTCCGTATATTCATTATTGGTAAGAAGAGTAAGCCCTGGATCTATGGATTTTAAAGTGGTTTCAAAGACATCATTTAAATCAGCCAAAGTAGAATAAGTAACTTTTACCCCAGGTTTTATATTACTGATGTCGCCTTCCGAAATTTCAATCAAAATTTCCATTTCTTTCAAATCGGCCAACTGAATTATTGTCGGGGTGTTCATTGCGGCATTAATGGTTTGTCCTTGCTTGACGGGAACAGAAACAACGGTTCCGTCCATCGGAGCGGTTACTTTTGTATAACCGAGATTTGTTTCGGCAGTGCTTAGAGAAATTTCGGTTTCTTTTACTGATGATTCTAATTGTGTAACTTTTGATTTTGCCAGCTCATAAGCATCTTCGGCATTTTCCACGTCTTCAGTAGAAGCTGCTTTTCTTTTTTGCAGGTTTTGCATACGGTTATACTGTTTTTCCGCAACTTTCAGAGAAATTTGAGCTGCTTTCAGCTGAGCTCGATAACTATCTAATTTTGCTTTGTTTATATTTACATCGTTTTGTTGGGTTGTTGAATCTATTTCAGCAATTAAATCGCCTTTTTTAACGATTTGTCCGATTTCAACGTACAGTTTTTCAATTTTTCCGGATACCTGCGCACCAACTGTAACCAATTCGATAGCACGTATTTCGCCGGTGGCATTAACAACTTTTTGAATATCTTTTCGACCTGCCGGTTCTGTAATATAAGCAATTTCATCACTGCTTTGACGGAAAAAATAAAACCCTCCGATAACAGCTAATAAGATTGCGCATATAAAAGTTTTTTTGTGTTTTTTTAAAAATATTGCAAATTTATTCATCGTTTTTTCTCTACATTGCTAACCATAGTGCAAAATTATTTTTATTTCTTTGGTATTTGATATTAATTAAAACCATACATAGTTTATAACGCGAAAAAATAAAAAAAGTTCAAAAAAATTTATACTGACTATTCCATTCTAACAATGGCGCAATAATATTTCGCTTTTTTTTCATATATGAAAGCCAGTAAATAGCTTTAGTCCCTTCATCACAGATTGGAATGAATGCACGGTTGTTGCCGTCATTTCGGTAATGCGATACCAGTTTGGTTGTAAACGTTACCAGATCTTTGTTTTCCAATAGTTGCCTGAATATAAAATAATCATGATAAATTTTTAAAGAATGGTTGGTTTGCATTTTGCTTATAAAAGGAGATACATATCGGATATAAGCACCATCATCACAATAGTATACAATTTGCAAATTTTTTTCGTCTTTTAAACAGATACTTTTTTTGCAGGACAGAGGATGTGTTGTCGGTACAGAAAGCATAAGTTCTTCTTTTGCAAATGGAATTGTAACTATATCAGGACATTGCGGCTTTTTTAAAGTAATGATAGCATCATATTGCTCTGAAATTAAAAGGTTTTCGAGATTGTTTTCTGTTTTTAAAAGTTCAGATGTAATATTTAAATTGGAATAAATTTTTTGAAAAGAGGGGATGGAGAAACGCATTGGCCCCGGATCGCAAAAACCAAGTGATAATGAGTTTTTTTCTTGAGAAAATTTTGTAAATGTATCTTTCATTTCATCTGCTTTTTGGATTATAGATTCGGCATACATCAATGCTATTCGTCCTTTATCCGTTAAATGTATTTTATTTTTTATGCGTTCAAACAGCATAATATTTAATTCATTTTCAAGCTTTTTTACAGCTGTACTGAGCGCCGGTTGCGAAATATGCAGTTTTTCAGCTGCTTCAGTCATATTTTCACAGTCTGCCGTGGTTTTAAAATATCGTAATTGTGTAAGTTCCATATTTTTATATCCATAAATTGTTTTTATAGCTTTATAAATAAAGAATATTAGACATATCAAAGAATATCAATAAGATATAAACATTATTTATTATAAAAAATATTAATAATATGGAGATTAATTATGAATAGAAGAGAGTTTTTGAAATTAACTTCAAGTGCTGTGGTTATTTTGGCTGGAACAAGTTTGAGCCCGCGTTTGTCATTTGCAACAGATACACCTGCAAAAGCTATTAAAAAAATGGAACATCGAAATTTAGGCGGATTGGAAGTTTCGGCTATAGGTTTGGGGTGTCTGCCGATGGTTGGATATTATGGCGGAAAATATGAAAAAAAAGATATGATTGCTTTAATACGAACGGCTTTTGATGTAGGGATAACTTTTTTTGATACAGCTGAAGTATACGGACCGCATACAAGCGAAAATTGGGTGGGGGAGGCTTTATATCCAATTCGTAAACGGGTGAAAATAGCGACAAAATTCGGTTTTGGAGTCGAAGAAGGGGAACCGACATCTCTGAATAGCCGTCCTGAACATATTCGAAAAGCAGTTGAAGGTTCTCTAAAACGTTTGCAAACAGATTATATAGATTTGCTATATCAACATCGTGTTGATCCGTCTGTTCCGATGGAGGAAGTTGCCGGAACAGTAAAAGATTTAATAAAGGAAGGCAAAGTTTTACATTGGGGAATGTCTGAAGCAAGTGCAAAATCAATTCGCGCAGCTCATGCTGTTTGTCCTGTTAGTGCTGTTCAAAGTGAATATTCATTGATTTGGAGAGAGCCTGAAAATAAAATATTTCCAACATTAGAAGAGCTGGGAATAGGTTTTGTGCCTTATTGCCCTCTCGGACGAGCTTTGCTTACAGGAAAAATAAATAAAGACAGTCGTTTTCAAAAGCCGGATCGGCGGGCAACTTTGCCAATGTTTACTCCAGAGGCTTTGCCTAAAAATATGCAAATTGTGAAATTGGTTGAAAAATGGGCAAAATATAAAAATATAACACCTGCGCAATTTGCCTTATGTTGGCTGTTATCGCAAAGAAAATGGATAGCTCCTATTCCGGGAACAACAAATTTAGCGCATTTAAAAGATATTGTCGGAGCAGCGGATGTCAAGTTGACGGCCGATGAATTGAAGGATTTTGAAAAAGAATATGCTCATATACATTTTGAAGGGCATAGAGCAGATGCTTTTACAGAAAGCCAAATTGACAAATAAAAATTATCTTTTATTAAGATAAAAAACGCCGAAAACATCGGCGTTTTTTGAATTGGTGGAGCTAAGGGGGATCGAACCCCTGACCTATTGATTGCGAACCAATCGCTCTCCCAGCTGAGCTATAGCCCCAAAAATAATTATGAGATGTAAAGTAGTTTAAATCAATTTTTCTGTCAAGAGACTTTACAAAAGAAGCCGGTTGTTACAAATAAAATTTGATAAAGAAAAAGCCTTGGATTAAATCCAAGGCTTTTTTGAATTGGTGGAGCTAAGGAGGATCGAACTCCTGACCTCTTGAATGCCATTCAAGCGCTCTCCCAGCTGAGCTATAACCCCTTTATTTGCC
>CAVIWQ010000028.1:0-16209 GCA_963646605.1 Bacteroidaceae bacterium | reverse complement strand
CTTCCATTCATGTTATAAATTTGTCAATCAAGCCGCCAGAAGCAAAGTTTTCGGCAAAAAATTCAACCTCTCTCTGATGTCGGGAAGAGTTAATACTGATAACCCGACCGGACCTGAAATCTGCGATCCTTTCAATTACGGACCGGCTTTATACTTATATCCGAAAACCGCAGCCAAAGTTACAGCCATGACTTTACCAGGGCTTGACAATGTGCGTATTGCTCAATTGTCAGCTTTTGAAAAAGAATTAAAAAAAGATTTGCTGACCCGCAAAGCCAAAGTTTTTAAAGAAGTAAAAAAACAATGGCATGAACTCATCAACAAAAAATTAATGCCCAGCGGAATGGGATTCGGTGATCTCAGCTCCGAAAGCGCCGGACAAATTGCCGAATTATCAAAAGAATACCTCAATTCAATAGAACAAGATATGGCTGCGCGTTTAAACAATGATGCCGATATGCTGCATAAAATCACTTCGGTTTTAAACAAACAAGCGTCAGCAGATCACCCCGCTGAAGATTTATCCCGACGTCAGTTAGCTTGTTTGCACGCTATGCAAGGCAATGAAGTCTTAAAAAATTCATCTGTCGTTCAAATAAGCATTGAAGCGGAAAAGCCTATTTATAATTTGATGGCCGATATATTGGAAAACCCAAACTCGCTGACCGCACAGATTTTACAAAACCCGCATACACGCAAAATATTTGAAAGCGAAATAAGAAATATTCATACAACCAAAGATGCGGCAGGATACAGCCATTTACTCAATCATATGGAACCGGCCGGAAGCAAATTTCCGTCATATTCCAAAACATTGGGAACACCTTATGATAAAGAAATGAGCGCGCGGGAAATGGCTGAAGAACTGCGTTCAGGCAGAGCAATGCCTCAGGTGTCGTTTATGCTTGGAGTTCTATTAATGGAAACCGGTGCCAAAATTGAAGGCGGCAGTTCGCAAATTGTTTACGCAAACCGCATAAAAAAAGCGCTGGATAAAGTTTTTGAAACTGCCTCCGGCTATCCTGAATTTGATAAATTTAATCTTCAGGCGCGTCATAATATTATCGGAAATTTTGAATATCGTACGGCACAGGCGCAAATTTGGGGAACCAAAGGAAATGCGCAAGCATTGACTTACAGAGATTTAGCCAATGGAAACATCACTGTTGATGATAAATTGCTGGATAAAATTGCTTCTCTTCCTGCCGACAAAACTTTTGAAGCCGCATCGGCTTATCGTTTCTATCAATTTTTAACCGGAAAAGAAAGTTCTCCGGCTGAAAATACGGCCAGACAAAAAGAAGCATCTGCCGGTCTCATTCATTTTTCGGATCCTGAAGATTATAGCGCTCCGCTGCGCGAAGGCGGGCATTATTACACTGCAATCAAAAATATAATGTTGAAAGATCCAAAAGTAGGAAAAGCAATGACATTGCCTGCTCTCCGATATCAGAAAACTTTTGGCTATTAAATACTTCCCTGCCGGTTATGTCTAACAGGCAGGGATTTTTTTGTTCAAAAATATAAAGGAAGTTGACAAATTCATTAAATAGAATTAATTCTCTTTAAAAGAACAAACATAGAACATTTTTTATAAAGATATGGAAAACTACACTATTGCGCTAATAGATTGCGATTCTTTTTTTGTTTCTTGCGAACGGCTGGACAACCCGCTGCTGCGCCAAAAACCGGTATGTGTTATGACCGGAAACGGAGAACGAGGTATTGTCGTATCACGCTCAAACGAAGCAAAAGCTGCCGGTGTTAAAATGGGTGAACCCTATTTTCAAGCCCGTACTCACTGCGCAAATGTTGTTTTTTTGCCGGCCAGACATAAATTTTACAGCTCTGTATCGGAAAAAGTTATGAATGTTCTGAAAAATTTTACTCCCGAAATTGAAAAAGTTTCAATCGATGAAGCTTATGCTGATATCGGAGGTGTTTTGCGCCTATACAAACAAAACGCTTTGCAATTGGCAATAACAATCCGCAACAATTTATTGGAACAAACATCTATTCCGGTTTCAATCGGCATTGCGTCATCTAAAACTTTAGCTAAACTTGCCAGCGACAAAGCCAAAAAGAACAACGGCATTTTTATTATTCCCCAGGACAAAATTCTTGAAACCGTTGGAAATACTTCTATTGAAGAAGTGTGCGGAATTGGACGGCAGCATAATCGTTTTCTGCAATTGCAAGGAATTTTTACCATTAAAGACTTTTTGCAGCTGGACAATTCCTTAATACGCAAAGCTATGGGAATCGGCGGTCTCAATCTGAAATATGAACTCTCAGGCTATTGCACATCAAAAGTAGACAACGCCCCTCATCCTCCGAAATCTATCCAAGACACTTCCGTATTGAACAATTTCACCAATGACTGCGAAATGCTTGAAATCGCTTTACGCTGCCATATCCGCAATGCTTGCAGAAGATTGCGGCATTGGAACGGTTTCTGTGCTGCTGTCGGCGTAATGCTGCGTGAAAAAAATTTTCAAATTTCCACTGAACATGCCAAATTGGCTTTTTCCACCAATTCTGAACACGATATTACCCAAATTGCCTTGCCGCTCTTAAAAAAAATTTATCAATGTAAAACCATATATCGAAGCTGCGGAATTATATTAGACAATATTAATTATCCGCAGCAAGAACAGCCATCACTATTCAATAAAAGCCCTGACTACAAAGATGACCGCCTCAGCCGAACTATTGATGCTTTAGAAGAAAAATTCGGCAATGATATTGTCAAAATAGGCTGTTTTTAAACGCCCAGGTACAATTAGTCGCCACCATAATAAACGACAAAATAAAAGCATTGTCCTATAACATCTCTAAAAAAAGAGGCTTGGAAAATTCCAAACCTCTTTTTTAATTCACAACAACTTACCCACGGGCAAATTTTCCGCTCTTGCGTTTAGCCTGTTTATCACGGCGCTCTGCTTTGAAAGAAGGCAGCCATGGAACAAGCTCATTATTAAACTTCATATTAACGCGCCAGCCAAATTTATCTTGCGGGTTAATACGGCCGGCATGGCGTTTCTCACGATGAGCCATAAACTCGCCGATAGGAACATAGCAATCCATATCGCTGCCGGTTGCCAACAAGGTTTCAGGCACATAGGTCAAACGCGGCATAAGCGACTGTGTTAACAATGCATTTACCGGACCATGGAAAACAACTTCAGCACCATCGCCTTCCAAATCAGTAATCTGATATTCGTATCCGCGAACCGTTGTGATTTGGAGAACACCGGGAGTGATTATGACATCGATATTGTTTTCGGGATGATTAATTTCACGAAGAACCATATGTCCGTCTGCTTCACAACCTTCAACCGTCCAACGTTTACCGTTGCCGTTGTTGATTTTGTACAACACAACCGTAGTGGTTTGTGTAATTTCAAACTTGAAAAAACTTTCAATTTTTTCCATAATTTAATGATATTAGTTAATAACTTTTTTAACAGTTAATACTTATACCGCAAAAAAAGTTCACTGACAATATATTTTTGTCTTTTTTGGCAATTTTTGTTTTCAGATTAAAAGAATTGTTTTCCGTCACGCGGCAGCATAGACATCAAAATTTCAACTTGTCTTTTAACCGAAGCCGGATATGAAACCCTTTTAAACTTCACCCGCAAACGCCGCATTTCTTTCAAATGAACATCAGCGCCGAACATTACATTTTTAACAACACCGTAGCCGATAAACAGCACTGTTCCGTAATTAAACATTTTACCTAAAATCGATTGTTTTACTTCTATCGAATCAATATGGTACAAACTAATTTCTCTTATGTTTTGGTTGATTAATCCTGTTTTGAACACAATCCGCAAATTTGTAATCAGCATTTCCGTCAAATACAAGTTCCAAAAGCTGTATGTTGACCAAACAAGAAAGAAAAGCGCTGTTGCATGCCAACGAAAACCGACCACCGCTCCCAGAAGCAAACTTTCTGTCCAGCATAAAGACACACTGATTGAAGCTAAGATGGAAAGCACCGCTACAAAAAAATAACGGCTGCCATGAGGTCTGATTTCTAATTCCACATGTTCATAATCCAACAACGAATCTTTTACATACGACATAAAATCACCTCATAAAGTCTACAATTTCATTCAGCAGATTTTGAGCGTCCTTTCTGCCCAATTCATACATTTCTTTAACTTTATTCAGATTATGTTCCATTTTTTTAACTTTCAAATCACGGCTTGGGCGCAAAACCAAAGCTTTTCCTGCTTTTTCCTGCTCGGCAACATAATCTAATTCTTTATTATACATCAAATGGCGATTTGCCATTGCTTTCACAAACTTCGGATATTTACGGTAAATGCATGCCGCTATTTTATATAATACCGATGATTTTTTTCGATATCCATTCGGTCTGGTCAAAATAACAATATTTTTATCATATCCTAAATTTTGTGCCGCTTTCAGCGGAATACTATCTGTAATTCCACCGTCTAACAGCTTCATCCCCTTATAATTTACGATTTTAGAAATCAACGGCAATGAAGCAGAAGCCCGCAACGCATCTATGTCGGCAAACATATCCCGACAATGAATATATTCGGCTTTTCCGGTTTCCAAGTTAGAACAGACTGCATAAAATGATATGCCTGAATTTATAAAAGCTTTGTTATCAAAAACATCAAGCTTTTCAGGCAATTCATGATAGCAAAAATTTGTATCCACCACGCTTCCGGTCAGCAGCCACGAACGAAAGCTCATAAAGCGGTAATCATTGCCGTATTTCATATTATAACGGATACTTCTTCCCGCTTGCAAAGAAACGTACGAACAGCCGTGTATAGCGCCGGCCGAAACACCGATAACTCCGTCTGCCAACAAATTATGTTCTAGTAAAACATCTAAAACACCGGCAGTATAAATTCCTCTTTTTGCTCCGCCTTCCAGCACCAACCCTATTTTCATAATTTACTTATTCCGACAAAAATGAATGCAATTAATTCCCCAAAGACATAAACTCATTTGCAACAATAGCAGTTTAAATCTGTTTTTATGATTTATTCCTTTTTGGAATAATATTTATATTTTTCTGCCATTGTTCATACTTTACTTTTCCGTATATCAGTATCAATAATATTGTTATTTTTGCAACAGCATTTCTTTTATTTTTCACAATAACAAAAAAAAGAGCATCGATAGGATGCTCTTTAATAAATTCTAAGACATTAGTCTTCTTTGTAATTTTCGAACTGGCGACCTAAACGGCGATGATAGATACTCTTGCCGGACTTCTTGGAAGACTGCAAGCTAACGGCTTTTGGTCTGTGCCACTTGTTGTTTTTTTCATTTACAACAACAATAGGTGCTGAAAGGCGAAACATACGCGCAAAATTCAGAGAAAGCACCACAAAGCTCAGGTTGCTCAAAAAATTTCGAATGTTCATAAGCTTTATATAATTTAATGAATAATATGTTTTATTGAGTATCAATATACTTCAAACATTTTATTGAATCAAGTTTTTATTTTGAATTGTTTTTCGATACAAAGCTACATTGTCATTATGTGTTGACAAATCTCGCGCAAAACGATGTCCTCCGTTCCCGCTGGCAACAAAAAACAAATAGTCTGTATCATTCGGGTTAGCGGCAGCAATAATTGCTTCTTTTCCGGGGTTGCAAATTGGCTTTGGAGGCAAACCATAATTACGATACGTATTATACGGGCTATCAATTTCTAAATCTTTTCGCAACAAAGCGCGGCCCAATTCTTTTTGGCCAAGCGTAATCGCGTAAATAACCGTTGGATCTGTTTGCAGCATCATTCCTTTATTTAAGCGATTGACAAACACCGATGCAACATCACGGCGTTCTTCCGGAATTCCGGTTTCTTTTTCTACAATAGAGGCCAACACCAGCAATTCATCTTGATTTTTCAAAGCCTGCGTTTGATTGTCAGCCCAGACGATTTCCAAAACTTTTTGCATAGCCTTTTGAGCCTGCAAAATAATGCTGTCGCGAGAATCTCCTTTGGAAAAGCTGTAAGTTTCCGGCAGCATAGATCCTTCGGGAACAGGCAGCTTAATCTCTCCTGATAAATTCGATTCTTTTCTAATTAAATCTATCATCTGCGCAGAAGTCAACCCTTCGGGAAGAGTAATTTTCCGATAATAAACATCGCCTTTCAAGAGCTGATTTGCAACTTTCAGCATATTAATTTTCGGCGGGAACATATATTCTCCGGCTTTTAACTTTTTATCAACGCCCAAAACTCTTACAACAATACGAAAAAGCAGAGGTGAATTAATCACCCCCGCTTTTTGCAATTTTATTGACATCTGACGCACTCCCGCGCCTTTGTCTAAAACAAAGCTTACCTGTTCTGTCAAATCATTCGGACGATTTATCAAATATATAGAAAGACTGCCGACAGCAATCATAATCGTCGTTACCAACCAGAACAAGAGCTTCATCGTTTAATCTTCAAACCGTTTGAAAACTACTGATGAGTTTGTACCGCCAAAACCAAAAGAATTGGACATAGCAGCCTTGATTTCACGTTTTTTGGCTTTAAGCGGAACCAAATCCATATCTGCCACTTCAGGCGCCGGATTTTCCAGATTCAATGTCGGCGGGCAAATTTGTTCATTAATGGCTTTTATGGTTAGAACTGCTTCAACGGCACCGGCAGCACCAAGCAAATGTCCCATTGCAGATTTTGTTGACGACATTGACACATGTTTAATATTATCGCCGAACAATCTTGCAACAGCCATAGCTTCGCCCACATCGCCTGCAGGAGTTGACGTACCGTGCGCATTAACATAACCGATATCTTCCAACTTAACACCATGTTCTTCGGCATGTTTAACAGCCATTTTCATTGCACGATATGCACCATCGCCTGACGGAGCTGTAATGTGATAAGCATCGCCGCTCATACCGTAACCAACTAATTCGGCATAAATTTTAGCTCCGCGCTTTTTAGCATGTTCCAGTTCTTCCAAAACAACGGCACCGGCACCTTCGCCCATAACAAAACCACTTCGGTTTTGATCCCAAGGGCGTGAAGCCTTTTCAGGTTCATCATTAAAATCAGAAGTAATGGCTTTCATACGGGCAAATCCGGAAAGTCCAAGAATATTAACTGCAGATTCGGCACCGCCGGCTAACATCAAATCGGCATCTCCGCGGGCAATCATGGCTGCGGCATCACCGATAGCATGCGTACCGGTAGAACAAGCGGTTACACAAGCATGATTAGGACCTTTGAGCGCAAAACGAATAGATAAATGCCCTGAAATCATATTTATCAGACAAGAAGGTATAAAAAACGGAGAAACTCTGTGAATACTTTTGTTTTCATTAATCAAAGCAGAGTTTTCATAAATAGAATTCAATCCGCCGATACCCGAACCCATCATCACACCGGCACGATAGCTGTCTTCATCGTCAGCAGCTTTCCAACCGCTGTCTGCCATAGCATCTATTCCGGCGGCCAGTCCGAACAAAATAAATTTGTCAACACGGCGCTGTTCTTTGGGCTCCAAAACCGTATCTGGATCAAACTGCCCTTTTTCTTTTCCAAAAGGAACCTGTCCGGCAATTTTAACCGGCTCATCGTACAGTTCAATTCCCTCAATTTTTCTGATGGCAGATTTTCCTGCTACGATATTATCCCAGTTATATTCAACGCCGCGGCCGAAAGGCGACAGCATTCCCATACCAGTTACGACTACTCTTCTCATCAAATATCCTTTGTATTATTATACTTACAAGCGTTTTTATATGAAAAAACTCGCTTTATGTCAAGCGAGTTTAATCAGATATTACCTAAAACAAAAACTAAGCGTTTTTATTCAAATAATCAATTGCATCTTTAACCGTCAGAATTTTTTCAGCAGCCTCATCCGGAATTTCGCAACCGAATTCTTCTTCGAAAGCCATAACCAATTCAACGGTATCAAGGCTATCTGCGCCCAAATCGTCAATAAAGCTGGCAGTATCTGTTACTTTTGATTCTTCAACGCCAAGATGTTCTGCCACAATCTTCTTAACGCGATTAGCTGTATCAGTCATTTGATAAACCTCTAAAATATTAAACACATATTAAGTTCATCGGGCACGTATCTTTGACCCGTGGTGCTTTGTTACCACAATTTTATAGCAATTGACAAGCATTATTTTATTTTTATATCGAAATATTTATCTTTTTATCAATTATCGCATTGTTTTTATTACATTTTATTTACAGGTTTTTCGTGTATAAAAGTTAGATTTTCAGGGAAAGTCATTTTTTATTAACCCTTTGAATATAAACAATATCACAAAATATAATCTTTTGTAGGATTTTGAAATATTTTTTGATTGATTTTACAGTAAGCTCACTTGCTTTTTAAACTTTTTATACTTATTTTTTGTGCGGAGTAATTTTTTAAGGACTGGAAAAATGAAAATAGGAATTGTCGGTGCCGGCGGCGTTGGAAGCGCTACGGCTTTCTCTTTGATTATGCGCGGCGTTGCCCGTAAAGTTGTTTTAATCGATCAAAATCAAGCCCGCGCGGCAGCCGAGGCTGAAGATATTGCACACGCAACGCCTTTTGCCTATGCCAACAAAATAAAGGCAGGCGGATATGAAGATTTAACAGGAGCAGATGTCGTCATCATTACCGCCGGAGCAAATCAAAAACCCAGACAGACACGCAACGACCTTTTGGCAACAAACGTAAAAATTTTTGAAAGCATCATTCCGCAGGTTGTCAAATATGCTCCTGAAACAATTTTGCTTATTGCCGCAAATCCGGTTGATGTAATGACCAGAGTAGCATTAGAAATTTCCGGTTTTCCGGAGAACAGAGTATTCGGTAGCGGAACAGTGCTTGACACGGCTCGTTTTCGTACCTTGTTGGGTTATCATCTGGGTGTTTCGCCAAAATCCATTCACGCCAATGTGCTCGGTGAACACGGCGACAGCGAAGTTTTGATTTGGTCCAACGCCGTAGCGGGAACCGTACAAATTGAAAAACTGGCTCAGGAAATCGGCAAACCGATGACTACCGAAATTAAAGCCGACATTGATGACAATGTCCGTAATGCCGCTTACAAAATTATTAACGGCAAAGGTTCAACAACATTCGGTATTGCCGGTTCATTAACCCGTATATGTCAGGCTATTAATACAAATGAATATGCTATCCTGAATGTTTCATCCCACCATGATGAAGTTGAAGGAGTAAAAGATATTTGTATGTCATTGCCTTGCATTATAGGCAAAAATGGCATTCACGGCAAACTTTATCCATCTTTTTCACTTGATGAACATGCTTTATTGAATAAGAGCGCCAATATTATCAAAGGTTTCACACAAACCGCTCTTGAATGTATTGCCGGTGAAGAAAAATAAAATTTATTTTTCCGACAAAAAGTGCTGCTTATCAAAGCAGCACTTTTTTTAATATTGAAAATCATCAGATTTTGCGCTATTATATTTATAGTAGAAAGTTGTGGAGAAAAATAATGCACAAAATATCCTTTATCGCTGTATGTCTGACAGCTGTATTGTTTGCCTGTAATGCAACGGCGGGCGTACGTTCTATTGTTGATTCGGGCGCCAATACCGTTCGCAGTCAAACAAGAAAAAACAGCTCATCAACATCTGTCAGTATATGTCAAAACAGCGGTTACACCAGAACAAGCTGCCGTCAAGGCGAATATGGCGTAGAGACCTGTCCGTCAAACAGCCGTTACTTCAAATACTGCTGCCCTGCTGACTGTGTATACACAAAACAAGACTGTCAAAATATGGGAATGCTTCCTGATCGCAGCTGTCACGGATATTATTCTTGCAAAGAAGATCCGTACGCCGGTTATGAAGATGAAAAAGATTTAGATTATTAATTTATAATCTGAAAGCGCAAAAGCTGTTTTCTATTAAGAAAACAGCTTTTTTATTGCAAATTATGTTACTTCCAGCTTACTTGAAAATCAGCATTATTGCATTTTCAAAAACATTGTTACAAACAGCAAAAAAGCGCTCACAATAGAGCGCTTTTTATAAAAAACTTCCGGACTAGAATCCTTCTGTATCCAAACGTTTGCGAAGTTGCTTACGGGATCTGCGGATTGCTTCTGCCTGACGGCGAGCTTTTTTCTCACAGTTCTTTTCATGGCAACGTCTCAGTTTCATTTCACGGAAAATACCTTCACGCTGCATTTTCTTCTTCAAAACTTTCAAAGACTGACCAACGTCATTACCGATAACAGTAACCTGAACCACTTAAAATCACCTCATTTCAACTTCTAAAAAATTAATCTGACTTTTAGATAACACACAAAAACGGCAATTGCAACTGTTTTATGCAATAATATTAGGCATAATTTTTGCTTCTACTGTTTCTATTTTTTTCTTAACGCCGCTTTTCAATGCATTAAGCTGCTTTGCCTGTGCAAAATCAATCATATTATTACGGGCAACCAAATGCCTGATATCTGAACATACGCGTCTTTCCTCCAACCTTAATTCGCACAATTGATGTTGGAGTTTGCCGATATTGTCGTTTTTTACCATGATTTTTGCTATTCCCAATAAAAAAGCTCAAATAAAAAAATTTTACCGTCTGTAAAATTTGTATTGAAATGTAGCACATTTATGGTAATTAATCAACCAATAAATTATGTAACAGGAGTATCAAAATGAGTACTATCAAAAGAATTGGCATTTTAACCAGCGGCGGCGACTGCGCGGGGCTTAACGCCGTTATTCGCTCTGTTGTCAATGCTGCAAGCCTTAAAGGCTGGGAAGTTTACGGCATCAAGTTCGGAACAGACGGATTAACCAACCGCCCGCTGCAATTTGAAGTTTTGACCGAAAGCAGTTTTTCAAACAGCCCGTGGCCTCGTTTAAGCGGTTCATATCTTGGATCATTAAACAGCGGTGTTAAGCTTGAATCTATGGAAACTTTGTCAAAACGTTTTGGCGAAGGCGCCCGTGAATTAGGACTTGATGCTTTGGTTGTTGTCGGCGGTGACGGTTCTATGAACATCGTAAGCAATTATTGCCACATGGCCAGTATTAAAATGGTTGGTATTCCCAAAACAATCGATAATGATACCCCGATTACCGATTCTTCAGTCGGATTTTCCACTGCTTGTCAGGTTTGCACGGAAGCCCTTGACAGTTTGGCTTTGACCGCGCGTTCCCACAATCGTGCTTTAATTCTTGAAGTTATGGGCAGAGATGCCGGACATCTGGCTATGCATTCGGCTTTAGCCGGTATGGCTGATGTTTGTTTGGTTCCTGAAATTCCTTACAAAATCGATTCTATTATCGCAAAATTAAAATCCATTAAAGAAACAGGACGCAACCATGCTTTAATCGTTGTTTCAGAAGGTGTTAAACGTGAAGACGGACAACATGTTTCTGCAGCAACAAACAAAGTTGGTGAAAGTGTTTACGGCGGTATCGGTCAATATCTGAGCGCCGAACTCAACAAACGCTATAAAGAATTTCAAACCCGCGTAACCACACTCGGACACACTCAGCGTTCGGGAAATCCTTCATCATTTGACCGCATTTTGGCCACTATGTTCGGCGCCAAAGCCGTTTCATTGTTAGAATCCGGCCACACAAACCGCATGGTTGTTTGGAAAAACAATTCTATTGCCGATTATGATATTGATGAAGTAGTTAAAGAAGGAACAACTCTTCTCAATCCGCAAAGCGATTATGTTGTAGCGGCAAGAGCAACCGGCATGTATGTTGGTGAAGAAGAATAAACAGCAAAAACAACAAAAAAGCCTGATAAAAATCAGGCTTTTTTTAATGCATCAAGAAACCCTTGCAAAATATAAGCCGCTGCAGAGGCATCTAATATTTTTTTACGTTTATTGCGTGATAAATCAACTTCCTGTATTAAAAAACTCTCTACGGCTGATGATGAAAGACGTTCATCCCAAAAAGCGCATGGCAAACCTGTTTCTTTTTGCAGAGCTTGAGCAAAGGCTCGTGTTTCGGCAGCAATTTCACCTTCTTGCCCGTTCATTTGCAAAGGCAAACCAAAAACCATACCACCGATTTCTTTTTCAGCTATGATTTTTTTTATTTGCGCAAAATCTTTGGCTTTTGACTGCCGCTGCACAATAGTGTATGAACTGGCAATAGTTAAAGTTAAATCGGACACAGCCACACCCAGCCTTTTTGAACCGTAATCAAAACCGATAATAGCTTTTTTAGGGGATAATTCCTTTTTGAAATCAGATAATGACATATATAAAAATCCTTAAACTGCTAATGAATTTTTAACAAACATATACTAAATTTAGAAACAAGTAAATTTAAAAAATTGAAGGTCTTTTACAATGAAAAAATTTTCTTTTTTCTGCCTGTTTTTGTCACTATTTGCAAACTCGGCAAATGCCGAATTGATGATTGACGTAAACGGCGCTATGCGTGATCCCATGCCTGTTGCTATTGCTGATATGGTCAGCAGCAGCAATGAAGCCGCGACATACGGCGAACAAATTCGCGAAGTCGTAATTGCCGACCTGGAACGTTCGGGATTATTCCGCGTTATTTCAAAACAAAGTTATATTCAAAAATTCAAATCCATTGATGAAATGCCGGCTTTCAGCGATTGGCAAGCCATCAATGCTTTAGCTCTCGTTCAAAGTGCAATCAGCGAAATTTCCGGCAACAGCTTAAAAATTGAATTTCGTTTATGGGATGTTTTTGCTGAAGAGCAGCTAAAAGGTCAATCTTTTACCACCACCAAAGACAATTGGCGCCGTGTGGCTCATGTAATTGCCGATGCAATTTATGAACAGTTAACCGGTGAAAAAGGTTATTTTGATACCCGTGTTGTTTATATTTCCGAAAGCGGTCCCGCAACCCGCCGTGTAAAACGTTTGGCAATTATGGATCAAGATGGCGAAAACCACAAATTTTTGACGAACGGAGCTTCAATGGCTCTAACCCCGCGCTTTTCGCCAAATCTGCAAAAAATTACCTACTTATCTTTTGCCGGCGACACACCACGTGTTTACCTGTTGGATATTGAAACCGGCAATCAACGTTTGGTCGGACAATTCAAAGGGATGACTTTTGCTCCGGTATTTTCACCAGACAGCTCAAAATTGTTGTTAAGCTATGCCAAAAACGGCGTAACCAATATTTATGAAATGGATTTAAAAAGCAACAAGAGCAAACAATTAACCTTTGGTTCAGCAATTGATACTTCGCCGAGCTATTCACCTGACGGCAAAAAAATTGTCTTTAACTCTGATCGCGGCGGCAACCAACAGCTTTATATTATGAATGCAGACGGCAGCGATATCCATCGTATAAGTTACGGTGAAGGCCGCTATGCCACACCTGTATGGTCACCGCGCGGCGACTATATTGCTTTCACCAAAATGGCAAAAGGACAATTTTACATCGGCGTTATGTACCCTGATGGAACAGGTGAACGTTTGATTACAAGCGGCTATCTGGTAGAAGCTCCAGTATGGGCGCCTAATGGACGTGTTCTGATGTATTTCAGACAAGATCGCCCATCTGGACGCTCAAGCACTCCGGTAAAACTGTATACCATTGACTTAACCGGATATAATGAACGTATGATTATAACTCCGGCAGATGCTTCCGACCCTGCGTGGTCTCCTTTGCTGCCGTAACTTAATACAAACTGAAACTGTAAAACCCCGCACTAAACGCGGGGTTTTATGTTTAATAACAGAAACTTTTCATTTATAGCAAATTAGTCTACCAATACCTTTTCAATGCCTCTTGCCAATTGATCTGCACAAGATGTGCCTTTGCCGCGGCAGTCATTGCCTTTTAGAAGTTCTACTGCCCTTCTAGCTTCTGTTCCTTCCAGCAATTTACCGATAGCCGAAGTATTTCCAGGGCATCCGCCTAAAAATTTAATATTGTACAATTTTCCGTCTTCAATCGAAAATGAAATCTGCCGAGCACAAACATTATTGGTTTGAATTGTATAGTTTTGCATATTTTTCTGTCCTTTTCATAATTTTAAAATAGCATAGCAGATAAATTTTAAAATAAAATACAGAAGATAAAAACAAGCAACTAAATGCCTCTTAACTATATTTTTGCAACTTTTTTATAAAATATTTTAAGAGGGCTAAATATGGACAAACAAATATTAGAAATCATGAACGACAATTTTTCGTTGTCATTGCACCGCGGCTTCATTTTGATAGAAAACAAAGCTCAGCAAATCAAAGCTGAAGTTGCGATAGATAATATATTGACCTTGATTTTATCCGCCAACAACATAGTTATTTCAAAAAACATTATAAATGCCCTTTGTGAACAAGGCTGCAATATCATATTTTGCAATAAAAACTATTTACCCTCTTCCATTACAATTCCATATACAGGACATTGGCTGGCTGCACCTAGAGTCAGACAACAAATTGAGTGTTCAAAACCTCTGCAAAAAAATTTATGGAGAAGTATTATTCAACATAAAATATTCAATCAGGCTCAAGTGTTGCAGCATTTTTTCCCTGATAATCCCAATATTGAGCGCTTAAAACAACTTTCCCGCGACACATTAAGTAATGATGCCAAAAACAACGAAGGCATTGCCGCCGGCATTTATTTCAAGTCTTTATTCGGCAAGCATTTTATACGCGACCGCCTCAATAGTGATGCCAATATTTTGCTTAATTATACTTACACAGTACTGCGTGCTATGGTTGCTAGAGCTATTTCCGGCAATGGGTTGCTCCCGCATTTAGGTCTCAAACATTGCACTATTACTAACCCTATGCCCCTGGTAGATGATTTGATTGAACCTTTTAGAGCTTTAGCCGACAAAATCGTTTTTGGAGAACTCAATAAAATTGTTGACATTGAACATATAGAACTCACCCCTGAAATATATACATTTTCCTACAGCATATGGTGCCGCCGGACGTTCATAAAACAAAATATCATAAATTTCCTGTTTAAGCTCAGGTTTGCGCATTTGTTCAAAATATTCAGACTGAATATCCCAAATTTTGTTAAATTCGTCTTTGACTAAATAACGAGGAATAGCATAATTAACAATACCGCTCTTTAAAGCATATTCATGCTGGCGAAGTACTCTTTTTTCTTTATCTTGAATGCGTTTATAAAAATATTCACCTACCGTCTGACAATTTTCTTTTCTTAACTCAACGTCCAATTGCTCATAAGGTGACAATTTACACTTGGATTTCTCACCTTCTTCAAGAATTTCCTCTTGCATTTCTTCATTAGCTGATACAAAACCGGCTCCGCGGTGTTTGGCCAAATGCAATATAGCTCTGCCAATATAATTAGGATTGGCCAGCTTTTCATGAACAGCGTCAAAACGGATTTTATACGGAGATTTAGCTCTTAATTTAACAGTACCTTCAGGAGTATTATCAACCCACAATTTATTTTCGCATAATTTTTTAGCTAAAAGTTCAAGACGTTTGCGCGTTCTAATCAAATTTTTACGCATTGTTCTTTTAATACGCCTTTCTTCAGCGCCTTCAGAAACTTCAAAAATTCGCACGCCGGCATCAACAATTTGTTTAGCACGATTTTCTTCATCAAGTTCAACAATAGCGCTACCAATAGACCCAACACCCAAATCTAATCCCAAACAATATTTCATAGCTAAACTCCAACGCCTTTTTAGTAGTAATATAAGCAGCGTATAATATATTGATTGACATTTCAATAAATATACTTCAATAATAATATCATTATATAGTTAACTTATTTTTTCAGAGATTAATTAGACGGTTAACACATATATAATAAGGCTGTAAATGCCGTAAAATGAGGGGGTATGCATTACCCCCATTATTTTTATGAAACTACTGTTTCTCTAACAGATATTTTTCCTCTCAAGTTTGCTTCAAAAAACAACCGAGCGTACTTATTATCAAACAACAGACTAGTTCAATGGCTGGCAAAATTTTTTCCCATAAAGTTAATTTTTGTCTTCACTCGTTTTCATTTTTACCGACACTTGCATCCACTGCGGCCATCACATCATCAATGCCGATTTCTTTACTGGCTTTGCGGTCAGCAAAAAAGCGGTTAATATTAACCGCTTCCTTAACTTCGCTTTCTCTTCCCATAAGGTCTGAATTAATCTCTTTTCGCTCAAACGCTAACCGCTCAGCGTCAATTTTTCTTATTTTTTCCCCCAGCTGATAAGGAATAAAATCGAACCCCAATTTACGATCCAGCTC
>CAVIWQ010000027.1:0-16469 GCA_963646605.1 Bacteroidaceae bacterium | reverse complement strand
CTTTTTCACTAAAAAAGACTTTATTAAATGGAATATTATATTACTATGAAAAAAGTTTTTGGGAGAAGTAATGGCTGAAATTAAAAATAACGATCCGGTTATTGAGATGGAAAAAGTCGGTATCCGCTATGGACAGGGACCCGAAATTTTGAGTAATATCAATCTTTCGCTTGAGCGCGGTTCTTTCCATTTTTTAACCGGAAAAAGCGGCGCTGGAAAAACTTCGTTGCTGAGTATGATGTATTTGGCGCAAAAACCAAGTCGGGGCAGGGTGAGTGTATTTGGCAACAATGTCAATTTTACAAACCGCAATGCATTAGCTATGTTTCGCCGCCGTATCGGAGTTGTTTTTCAGGATTTCCGCCTGTTAGAGCATGTGTCGGCTTTTGATAACGTTGCTTTGCCGTTAAGAGTATGCGGCATGAGTGAGAAAGAAATCCGCAAGAGAGTTAACGAATTGTTGAAGTGGGTTGAAATTGACCGCAGCACTTCGGCGATTACCTCTACTTTATCAGGCGGTGAAAAACAGCGCGTGGCAATTGCCCGTGCCGTTATAAACCGTCCGGACGTTCTATTGGCTGATGAGCCTACCGGCAACGTTGATAATGATATTGCACCGAAATTAATGAAATTGTTTGTTGAATTGAATAAGTTGGGAACAACGGTGGTTATTGCTACGCACAATGAAAACCTTATTCGTGATTTTAAGTATCCTTGTATTCATTTGAAAAAACGCAGTTTGACAATTATAAAATCGGGGGAACGCAGCGATGATTTGGAAATTTGATAGTTTGCGCCACCGTGAACTGCCTTTGTCAAAAGACAGCTCCAATCTTTTTTTGAAGATTATGATTTCAATTTCTGTTTTTCTATTTGCTGTTACATTGGCCGGCGTTTTAGCTATTAATTCAATGTTGGTTAACTGGAATTCCAGTATTTTGGGCTCTTTGACCGTTCAGATTATTCCTGTGAACAATTCAGATAAACAAAAAGCGAGAGATGAAACTGTTATTCAAGAGCAAAGGGCGGTTGCTCTGCTGGAAGCTATGCCTGAGGCACGCAAAGTAACGCCGCTGAATGAAGAACAGCTGCAAAAATTATTGCGTCCGTGGCTGGGAGATGATGTTGATATTAATGAATTGCCTATGCCGCGTTTGATTGATGTAAAATTAAAACCTGATGCCGAGATAAATTTTAAAATCTTAGCTGAAAAGTTAGCAACGGTTGCTCCTCAGGCATCTTTAGACAATCATAAATTATGGCTGAACAAATTGATTAATTTTGCAGCCGGTTTAAAAATGTTGGCTTTATCTGTGTTGCTGTTGGTAGTTTGCGTTACATCGGGAGCTATTTTTTATACAACACAAACAAGTTTGGGCTTGCATAAAGATGTTATTGAAATATTGCACCTGATGGGGGCAAAAGATACTTATATTGCTCAGCAATATGCAAGCCGGACGGCCGTTTTGGGGCTTATCGGCGGAGTTATCGGCGTGGCCGCTGCTATACCGGCAATTTTTTTGATTGCGCATTTGGCAGGTCAAATTGAAGGCGGAATTATTAACGAAGCTAATCTGTCCGCAGGAGCTTGGATGATGATTGTAAGTCTGCCGCTTTTTTCGGCTCTGGTTGCTATGCAAACCGCTTATTATACTGTTAAACGCACTTTAGAAAGACTGATGTAGCAGATGACTAAAAAACAATTGGCATTTATTTCTTTTTTTGCATTTTTATGGTTTGTAGGTTTTCTTGCTTTTGATTATAGAATTAATCATTTTTCGCAAAATTCCGATGCAAAAGCCGATGCAATCGTAATTTTGACAGGGGGACGCAACCGCCTGAGCGCCGCGGTTAAATTACTCAATGCTAAAAAAGCGGAAAAGATGTTTATTTCCGGCGTTGATAAAGCAATTTCGATAAAAGAACTGCAAAAGCGTAAAGATGTGGAAATTTTCAGCTCCGAAAATATTACATTGGACAAGAAATCAACCAATACGGTTGAAAATGCGCGGGAAACATCACAATGGATAAAAGATAATCATATTCGCTCTATTTATCTGGTAACGTCAAATTATCATATGCCGCGCAGTATGGTCGAATTTCATTATTACAGCCCTAAACTCGAAATTATTTCCTATCCGGTCTTTTCGGATAAAGTAGAGCGAAAATGGTGGAAAAGCTGGCATAGCTTTAAGCTTTTGACAGGGGAATATAATAAGTTTTTATACGTGTTGGTTAGAGATAGCCTTATTGTCAGAAAGGAGAAATAAAATGGCTTTTTTGCGTTCGTTGCTCGGAAATATTTGGACCTATGGCGTTATTGCTTTCGGTGTGTTGTTTGCCGGTATTTTGGGGTGGTTTTTACCGCAAAAATTTCATATCTATTGGTGGAATCACTTGATGCTGCCGGCGGTTGTTTGGGGCTTGCGCGTGTTCGGCGGTTTGAAAGTGGAATTTCGCGGACTCGAAAATTTGAATAATAAGGCCGTTTATGCCAGCAAACATGAATCAGCATGGGAAACTTACGTGTTGACTACGGTTCTTGATAGAGCAACGATGATTTTAAAAAAAGAATTAACATATATTCCTTTTTTCGGGTGGGCGGCAGCCTTGTATGGTTTGGTTGCGGTAGACAGATCTGCTGGAGCTTCGGCAATGAAAAAGATGTTGAATGAGGCTAAAAAATCAGTCGATAAAGGCCGTCCGATTGTTATTTTCCCCGAAGGTCATCGTGTGCCGGCCGGTACATGTCTGAAGTATAAACCCGGTTTTTTGTTTTTGGCGCAAAATTTAAATATGCCGATAGTTCCCGTTGCTCTGAACAGCGGTATGTTTTGGCCGCGCAGTTCTTTCAGCCATATTTCAGGAAAAATTATCGTTGAATTTTTACCGGCAATGCAGCCTCACGGCGATAAAAATGAATTTATTGCAGAATTGCAAAAATGCATTGAAGATAAATGTGCGGAATTGAATGCCGAAGCTATGCGTGATTATCCAGCTTGCAAAGTTAACTTTGCCGGAAAGGAAGATGAAAATTAAATTTTTAATTCTAGAAACCAAAACATGGCAATTCCATAGCGTCTGTTTTCAATAAGCTGCATTTCGGCAGGAATATCTAATGTTTCATCTTGCGCGGTTTCAACAATGCAGATTCCATCGTTTTTCAGCCATTTTTGCTTAGTGATTTCAATTAAGGCTTTGGAACTGAGTTCTTGATGATAAGGCGCATCAAGAAAAATTATATCGAAGGCGCTTTTTACAGCCGGTAAACGAGCGGCATTGGCTTTTAACAAAGTTATTTTGTTTTTTTCGTTAGAAAATAACAAAGCATTTTTAGAGGCAGAAGAAATGTCTATATCAACGAGGGTGACAGATTTTGCCCCGCGTGACAAAGCTTCAAAAGCAAAAGCTCCGGTTCCGGCAAAAATATCTGCAAGATCCAAAACATTCCATGGCTTTTTCAATTTTGAAAATAGAATGTTGAAAACAGACTCTCTGGCTTTGTCAGCTGTCGGACGGACATTTTCAGAAAGCGGCGAATGAAGTTTTTTACCGCGGTAGAGACCGCCGATAATCCTCATAGTTCAAATCTTCCTCCGAGCTGTTCACGTAAAACTTTTTGCGGAACTTCGCGGACTTCGCCTTTTTTGAGTCCTCCCAATTGGAATGGTCCGTAAGAAAGTCTGATAAGTCTGGCTACATCTAAACCGATATGCTGCATTAAACGTCGGATTTCGCGGTTTTTTCCTTCAGTTAATGTAACCGTCAGCCAGGTGTTGGTGCCTTGAGTGCTGTCAGTGGCAATTTTTACAGGCCCATAATTAATGCCGTCAATTGTAATGCCGTTGGCCAAAGAATCAAATTTTTCCTGCGTTACGAAACCGTGGACTTTTACTTTGTATCTTCGGCTCCAGCCGTTTTGCGGAAGTTCTAACATTCTGGAGAGTTCGCCGTTATTGGTTAGCAATAGCAAACCTTCGGAGTTGAGGTCAAGCCTTCCTACCGAGATAACGCGCGGCATTCCTTCAGGCAAATTGTCAAAAACCGTCGGACGTGAAGCATCTTTATGCGATGTAATTAGACCAATCGGTTTATAATAAAGCCAGAGTCTGGTTTTTTCTATGGTTGGAAGTTTTTCTCCATCCAGCAAAATTTTTTCGCTGCCGTCAACGTTAAAAGCGGGTGAGTTGATGGTTTCACCATTAACGGTGACGCGTTTTTGAAGAATTAATTCTTCTGCTGCGCGTCGTGAACATACGCCTGAACGTGCTATAAATTTAGCTATTCTTTCACTCATTTTAAGCAATCCTCAATAAATTTTCGTGTATCATATATGAAGCATGGAGAAAAATAAAGATGAATCCGCAAGAGTATATGCAAATAGCTTTAAAACAGGCACAAAAAGCTTTTGATTGTGATGAAGTTCCGGTTGGAGCGGTGGTGGTTAATCCTATTGACGGTAAGGTTGTGGCAAAAGGATATAATCATTGCGAACATGGAGGAAACGCTTTTGCTCATGCCGAAATTGAAGCTATGCGCAAAGCTTGCCGCAAATTGAAGCAGAATCGGCTGAGAGATATGATTTTGTATGTCACTTTAGAACCATGCACCATGTGTGCAGCTGCGATTTCATTTATGCGAATTTCAAAAGTTTATTTTGGCGCTGCCGATAGTAAAGGAGGCGCGGTTGTGAGCGGAGTTCGCTTTTTTGAGGCTGATACCTGTCATCACCGCCCAGATATTGAAGGTGGAATTTTAAGTGAAGAATCGGCAGCGATATTGAAAAAATTTTTTTATAATAAGCGGAAAAAACTGTAGACAAATATCATATAAATATGACGAAGGGCTATTCTTAATGTAATATTTAGACAGAAAATTGAAGCGGAGGCGCGATGAAATATAATAAAGTTGTTTTTACAAAAGTTTCTCCCGAAATAAGCAAAAGCCACCGTCGCTTTTTTGATCGTCATGTCCGCAAGGCCTTTGTTCAATATTTAGCATATACAAATTGGTTTGATGGTGTTTTAACCGAAAAGGAAATTGTCGAAGCCAAAAAAGGATATTTACCGAAAGATCTTGATATTCATCACATTTTTCCGCTGTCCGGCTCAGAAAGCAAAGATGTTAATTCTTTTACAAATTTAACTGTTTTACATAAATCTACGCATCTTGCCATTAATCGAAATATATTTGATCCCCAGCTGAAAGACATCAGCAGTATGCCGGAAGGAAAGACGCGCGAGATTTATATTCCTCTTTTTAAGCCGGTCGATGCCGGAAGAATTATAGCGATAAGAAATGAAAAAAATCGCGGAAAATGGCAAATGCTGAAAAAGACTCCACGGAATTTTGACGGACGTTGACAAAAAATAAACAGAAGTTACCAAATATTAATAAAGACTCTTTTAGAATGTCGGCAAGTTGATTGAGCGGGGTAAAACAATAAAAATGGGACTGTGGCAAGACATAAAATACCGTATAAAAAAATCATGGCTGCTTATACTGCCTGTCATGATATTTTCTTATTTTGGTTTTTATGCTTTTTGCGGAGAACGCGGGTATCAAAAATATTTATATTTGCAAAAAGAAGTTGAATACGCCAAAACAATTGCCAATCAATATCAACATAAAAAAGAAGTTTTAAATGCCGAGGTCAGAATGCTGTCTCCGGGGAGTCTTGATCTTGATATGCTGGATGAACGTGCCCGTATGGTTCTTAATTTGGCGGGTGACGGTGAGTTTGTGATTCTTGACGATGAAAAATAAATAGCGTGTCGACTCGGCTTTTTCCATAGGTTACAAAAAAAAACTGTATTTTGTTGTTTTTTTTTGCTATATCTATTCTCCGACAGGAAAATTAGAAAGCATGAAAAAACTACGGAAAAAAATAACTCCGAAGCCTATGCATTATTCTGATAAAAAGCCGTTCTTTTCCGATAAAGAAATTATATTCAGAAGCAATGGGCGCGCCAGAGTGTGGAATATATCATCCAAACTGCAATTGATAACCTTGATTTTGGTTATTTTTGTTGCGGTATGGAGTGGTTATTCTTATCATATGTATCACCGCTCCGGCCGCATTATTACCCGTAAAAACAATGAACTGACAGCTACACGCGATGCCTATACGAATTTAATGGGCGATTTTGTGGTTTTGCAAAGCAATATTGCACAGATGATTAAAAATCTGGATGAGGAAAAGGGCAAAAAAGTTAATGTGGAACAATACAAACAACAAGCCAGTTTGGTTGAAGAAAAAGTAAAGCAGATTACAAGCCAGTCAGAACTTATCGATCCGTCTAAACTGGAAGAAAAAGCAAATTTGAATGAAGTGTCTTTGCAAAGAGACATTGCTGTTTCGGAAAGAGATGAACTTCGCCGCCGTTTGGTCGAAATGCAGCGCATGGTTGAAGATATCCGCAAAGCGGAAATGGATGTTTTAGACAAGGTATCACAAATTGCAGAGCGGGAAATGGGAAAAATTAAAAGTGCTATCAGCGCTATTAATGCTCCTTTGAAAAAGCGCGGATTGTATTTTAATGCAATGGCCAATAACAAAAAACAGCGCGGGCGCGGCGGTCCGTATATTCCTGCAGAAAATACTTTTTTGCAGGAGAAAAAAGTGGGAGATAAAGTCAGTCGTTTGTATGAAACGGTTGATGATGTTTCTTATTACCGCGAAGTTTTGGAATATATTCCGATGGGAAAACCTGTATGGAGTTTGTGGGTTTCATCTCCTTACGGGGTTCGTTCTGACCCGTTTAAAAAAACAAAGGCTTATCACAAAGGCGTGGATTTGGCCGGACGGACGGGAAATAAAATTAAAGCTATGGCAAAAGGAAAAGTCATTAAAGTGGAATATAACAAAAGCTATGGCAATTTGGTTATGATTGATCACGGAAATGGTTTTGTTACCAAGTATGCTCATATGCATAAAGCTTATGTTCAAAAAGGGCAGCATTTGGAAATAGGTGATGCTGTCGGCGAAATGGGGTCTACCGGACGCTCAACGGGGCCGCATTTGCATTATGAAATTTTGTATCAGGGAAAAGATGTCGATCCGATGCCATTTATTAAAGCAAAAGCTTCATAGGAGATAAAAATGAAAAAATTGAGAAAGACTATATATTTGAAAATAGCCCGTTTTTTGGGACGCGGCAAAAACGGTATGTCGGTTCCGGCAATTATTGCTGAAAATACAACGGTTAAAGGCAATATTAACTCTACAGGAACTTTGCACGTAGATGGCACAATTGAAGGGGATATTAATTGTGAAGAATTGATTATCGGCGTTAAAGGCTCTGTTACGGGAACTGTAAAAGCACAAAATATGCACCTTTACGGCGCATTGCTGGGTAAGGCAATCGTTGACAGTTTGTTTATTGCCAGCACGGCTCGTTTGTTAGGCGATGCCAGCCACAATACAATTGCCATTGAACCTGGGGCATATATTGAAGGACGCTGCATTAAAACCAAACCTGCTTTGAAAGTTGTTGACAGTACGGTCAGCAGCACACCCAGAATCACAACAGCGGCTAAAACAGCTGAGTAGTTGCAATGTCGGCAAAAAAAATAAAATCTGATTTTATATCGGTGGGGCAAGTTGCACAGAATCGGCGTGCTTCATTTGATTATTATATTTCTGAAAAATTTACAGCAGGATTAGAATTAACCGGAACGGAAGTAAAATCTCTGCGTTTGGGGCATGCCAATATTACAGATGCTTTCGGTATTGAAAAAAACGGCGAATTATATATTTCAAATATGTTTATTGCGGAATATGCTAATAAAGGTTATGCCAGTCATGCCGAAAAACGAGATAGAAAATTACTGTTAACCAAAAAAGAAGTTAATGATATATTGGGCTCAATTGCCAAAAAAGGTACGACATTAGTTGCCATCAGATTGTTTTTTAACGAGAAAGGCCGTGCAAAGCTTGAAGTCGGGCTTGGTGTTGGTAAAAAACTTTATGATAAACGCGAAACAGAAAAAACAAGAGATTGGAATCGTGAAAAAGCCCGAGTTATGGCAAAATATTCTTAAAATGTTTGATGTTAAACTAAGAAAAGACGAAAAAATTTTATGTTGTCTGAAAAGCAATGTTTCCCAATATATAGCAACGTATTTTATGGCGCTTTTTATAGCGGTGGGCTTCTTCTTGGCTTCATCTGCGCAAGGATTTTTGGACGTTTTATTTCAATGTTTGCTGATGGTTTATTGTCTGCTGTATCCGGCTTGTCAAAAAGTTGTTTTTACCAACCGCAGAGTTATATGCAGAGGCGGTTGGCGCCTTTTTCGAGAGCAGTCCTTTGCTTTGCCGGAAATCAAAATTATTTATAATCCGATAATTAGGCTGTTCTTCAAAAGACATTATGCACTGAATTTATTGGAAGACGGGAACAAAATGTGGGTTACGGGAATTGCTATAAATTCTGAACAAATGAATTTTATAAAGCATAAATATGCAGCTGTTGAACAAAGCAATTGGCTTTGGAACTAATCAGCCTCCATTAATATAAATGGTGTTATCATAAACCCGCATAGCTAAATGCTCTAGTGACTTTATTTTATCGCGGTAGATAACTGCTTGTTCAAATTCAAGGTTGGCGGCAGCTTCTTTCATTAATTTTGTATATTCTTTAATTTGTTTTTCTATATCTTTGGCTTCGCCTGAGTCTATTGGTTCATTTTTGTCATAGTCAGTTTCTGACATTTCTCGCAAAGTTGATGAAATACTCTTTTTAACGGTTTTCGGGGTGATGCCGTGTTCCAAATTAAATTTAAGTTGTTTTTCTCGGCGGCGAGAGGTTTCATCCAAAGCTTCTTTGATAGATTTTGTCATCTTGTCAGCATAAAGAATAACGCGGCTTTCGGCATTTCTGGCAGCGCGTCCGATGGTTTGGATGAGTGAGCGGGTTGAACGCAAAAAGCCTTCTTTATCAGCATCTAGAATAGCTACTAAAGAACATTCCGGAATATCCAATCCTTCGCGCAAAAGGTTGATACCGACCAGAACGTCAAATACGCCGAGTCGTAAATCACGTATAATTTCAATGCGTTCCAAAGTGTCGATATCCGAGTGCATATAGCGTACTTTTATACCATTTTCATTCAGATACTCGGTTAAGTCTTCCGCCATTTTTTTTGTTAAAGTCGTAACCAATACCCGTTCTTTTTTCAAAACGGTTTTACGGCATTCTTCCATCAGATCGTCTACCTGATTTTCAATCGGGCGAACCAAACATATCGGATCAGCCAATCCGGTAGGACGTATAACCTGCTCGGCAAAACAGCCGTGGCTTTGCTCAAGTTCCCAGTCGCCGGGGGTTGCCGACACAAAAATTGTTTGCGGACGCATTCTGTCCCATTCTTCCAATTTCAGCGGCCGATTGTCCAAACATGACGGCAGTCTAAAGCCATATTCCGCCAAAGTTGCTTTGCGGTTGCGGTCGCCTCTGAACATACCGCCTATTTGTGGAACCGAAATATGGCTTTCATCAATAAAAAGCAAAGCATCGGGCGGAAGATATTCAAAAAGCGTCGGCGGCGGTTCTCCGGGGGCGCGGCCTGTTAAATAGCGGGAATAGTTTTCAATCCCCTTGCAATGCCCCGTTGTTTCCAGCATTTCAAGATCAAAACGAGTGCGTTGCTCCAATCTTTGTGCTTCAAGCAGCTGGTTGTTATCTCTGAATTTTTGCAGTTGTTTAACCAGTTCTTTTTTTATGCCGACAATAGCTTGCGACAAGGTTGGACGCGGAGTAACATAATGGCTTGCCGGATAGACAACGACTCTGTCGAGGCTGACTATTTTTTTACCGGTTAAAGCGTCAAATTCATAAATGCTTTCGATTTCATCGCCAAAAAATGAAATTCTCCAGGCGCGGTCTTCATAGTGCGCTGGAAAAATATCGAGAGTGTCGCCCTGAACGCGGAACGTGGTTCGCACAAAGTTCATTTGGTTGCGTTCATATTGCAAATCGGACAATCGGCGGCAAACATCGCTGATATCAGCTTCAGCGCCTACTTTCAGCTCGCAGGTCATTGCTGAATAAGAGGCCACGTCGCCCAAGCCGTAAATGCATGATACCGAAGCCACAATAATAACATCGCGGTTTTCCAAAATACTGCGGGTGGCTGAGTTGCGCATACGGTCGATTTGTTCGTTGATAGCGGAGTCTTTTTCAATATAAGTGTCTGTTTTCGGCACATAGGCTTCCGGTTGATAATAGTCGTAATACGAAACAAAATATTCGACATGGTTGTTAGGAAAAAATTCTTTCATTTCGCTGTATAATTGAGCGGCAAGAATTTTATTCGGAGCCATTATCAAGGCAGGACGGCGGCTTTGTTCAATTATTTTTGCCATAGTAAAAGTTTTGCCTGATCCGGTAACGCCCAGCAAAACCTGATTGCGCACACCCTGACTGAGACCGCTGCACAAATCCGCAATGGCTTGCGGTTGGTCGCCGGCCGGTTCAAAAGGGCTGACAATTTCAAACTTGTCACTCATCGGAATCGTTAAGCTCTATAACAATGGTTTCGCCCAATTCGGGTTCGCTGTTTTTTTCTTCCGTGCCTGCATTATTTTCTGCGGGATTTATTTCTTGCTGATTATTCGGATTTATTTCTGCCGGCAGCTCGTCTTCATTTTGCGGAAGTTGTTGTGCCAGAGCTTCTTTTTGCTGTATCAATCTGAGAATATTTTCTTCTGCCTGACGCAATACTTCTATTTTGTCATCTATTTCATCATTTAAGGCTTGGAGTTCAGCTGTTTTTTCTTCAATTTCCAATTTTTGTTCGGCAAAACTTTTTTCGGTTTCCGGTTGCTGCAATGATTTTTCTGCGTTTTCTTGAGACAATATAATTTCGGCTTTCGGCGGCTCAAAATATTTCCACACTTTATGTGCTTTTATTAAAAGCAAAGCTGCGGCAAAAAATGTTAGCAAAACAATAAGCAATAATGATTTTGAACGTTTCGGCAAATTAAAATCTCCTATCTGATAGAGCGCAGAGCTTTCAGCAGTTCGAGTTCTGCTTCTGATTTTTCACCGTTATTTTCTGCAGAAACAGTGTTGGAAGAAGCTGCGTTTGAAGCATAACGATTTTGAACAGGAGCTTTTTGCGCGGCATAAATGGTGCTTTCCAGTCTGGTTGCCAGATTATCGGCTTTTTCGTTCAAAAAAGACAAATCTTCTTTGGCTTTTTTTGCTTCGTCCACTACGTTTTCCAGCATATCGGCAGTGTCGGCGGCGGCGCTTTTAAGTCCGCTTACGGCGTTGGCGGCTTTGGTTGAAGCTTCATCAAGCGTTTGCGCCAAAGAAAACATACTTTCCTGATTTTGGCGCAAAATCGACAAATTGCGGTTAAGTTTCCAGACATACCCTATTGTTATCAGCAATAACAGGATAACGGAAATATTTATAATCAGTTCAAAATCGGTTTCAATCATTTTATGTTTACCTTTTGTGTTGTTTTTACGGCAATATGCCGTCCTTTTCGTCCCATAACGCCTTTATAAATAGTTTTTTTGTTGCATAGTATAGATATTTCACTGTTTTTTTCAATACCCAAAGGCACAAAACTGCCGATTTTCCAGCCGGATAGACGCCTAAGCGAAATCTTGCGTTCGGCAACGAGCGCCTGCAGTTCAACAGGCATATTTTGCGCTGTTTTGACAAGATATTTGTTGTTATTTTCCTGCTTTTTATTTTCGGCAGGCTCCGTTTTGTCGGGGGCATCTGCAAGAGGAATAAAACCTAATTTTTCCCCGTTTTTTAGTGAAAATTCCCAAATGTCTGAAAAAATTTCGGGTTTGCTGCTCAAGCCAAGATAAAAAAACTTTTTATTGGGCTCCATAATTTGAAAAAACGCAAAACATATTGTTTCGCCAATATCCTCGGTTATGGCTTTGATAACCGGCGAGTCTTTGACAGCCGCCGAGTTTTTTTTGAAACTTCCGACCGCCATAAGAGCCAATTTTGCAGCGCAGTCTTTTGAAAATAAAACATATCCCAGTTTTTTGCCGTCGCTGAAAGCAATGCACAAATTTTCAAAATCGGCAAAAGTTTTGTTTTTTCCGTCAAAAGCAATATCTGCAAAAAACATATATTTTTCCAACAGTGCGCGGTTAATGTTATCGGCGGCGGCGAGTCCTTGTTTTTTAGCGCAATTTTCGTCCGCCTGCAAAATATCGGTGAGTTTTGGTGTGCTTTTGCTTTCAGCGTTCAGCAGGGCGGCAATTTCATCTTGCGTCAACAGGCTCTGTGTTGAAAAATCATCAATTTGTGTCATGGCGTTAAGGTCTTGTTTTTTCTTTTTTTGAAAGTTTAGCTGATATTTGGCCATATAACAATATTTATTTTTTCAAACTCTCTTGACGCCGGCTTTTTTTGTTTTAAAATATTTGTTACGGATATGTGAAATTTGATGTTAAAGGCTGTTGGGGGCTTTTATTTAAAACGGATTTATGCTAACTTAAAATAAGGAAAATGGATTTTTTGAGGTAAAACAATGTATCTGTGGCTTATTATAGCGACATTTATCGCGGCGCTGGCCGCTATGGGCACATCTTTGCGCCCTGATATGAAGAGTCTGTATGTCGAACCGCAGGCACAGAATGTTATTACCAAAATTTACACCCAGCACCGCGCGGCGATGAAATATGTGCAGGCGCGCATTGCCGATGACAACGGCTTGCCCACTTTTCAGCCGGGGATTATTTCAGCTAACAATCTGCAAGGGTATTTGCCTTATGGGTTCAAAGCCAACAGCGGCACTTCGCGTTTTACAACCAAAGTTTATTGTTTGGATAAAAACAGTCAGGGACATTCCACCGTTCCCGCTGATTGCAGCACCGGTCCCGACCCTGATAATCCCATTGCTCCGGCGGTTGCCAACTGTTGCGCGGCTACCGGCAGAATCGCTTATTTGGTGACTTTTGGAAAAGTTCCGAGCAAATGGCAGGACATCCGCACCGGAAAACCGAGCGGAGCACTGCTTGACGCGATGAAAGATACTTTGGGCTATATCAACGGTTTTGGCTATGTTGTGAGAAAAAACCGCGATAATCCGGAGATGGGGGAAAATAACAAATTTGACACGCTGCATACAAATTACGGAGTTATGGGGCAGGGCACCCACTTTTATTATTCCATACCGACATATATGGAAAACGACAGTGATTTCGGAGATTGCAGAGATAATTATTGTTTGGTATACATTACAACGTTTTAAGGGCAAAACAGGAGACAGAGCATGAAAAAAATACTCGGAAAATTTAATGAAACAGGTACATTGCTGGTTGAGGCAATGGCCATGTTGGGTTTGATTGCGATGGTAACGCCGGTTTTGTATAAAAAAGCGGCTGAACGCACTGTTGAATTGCAGGATGTTAACGCTTCGAGCCAGCTGCGTGCTTTATCCAGCGCGGTAGACTCGTATATCAAAGATAATTTTGCCAAAATTACCAAAGGTGAAACTATTGACGGCGTAGATTACGGCTCTTTTGACGGAGCTGACAACGGAACGGTGGGGCCGATTCCACTGAGCCGGTTTGCCGACTATTTGCCCTATGGTTTTTTGAATGATGATGGTTCTGCCCGCGAAACCAAATTGTTTACTGACGATTATCAGGTTTGGATTAAATTGGAAGCCGATTATACCGGAGCAGGCGACACCCGCCGCGCCCGCAGCCAGATTTTGACCGGTTTTATCAGCGCGGTTCCGAAAAATCCGCAGGAAATAGGACAAGTCCGCGCTTCGCGTATTGCCAGCATGGTGGGCAGCAACGGCGGTTATGTAACCGGAAATACCGCTATGGGCGCGCAAGGTATTTGGAGCGTGCCGACAAATCAGTTTCCGAACGGAAATTTGACGGATAATACTTTTGTTATTTCTTCTTTGCAGCCTATTTCTTCACAAGGACTGGCAAACGAAGATGTTTTGCACCGCAAAGATGAGCCTGACAATGATCAGGAATTAAACACTATGGAAACCGACCTGTTTATGGGCAGCAGTATCGGCACCACCCGCAACATCCGTATGGTCAACCAGATGATTATGTCGCCGGATGTCAACCGTATGGTGGGCAGCAATAACGAGCCGTCGCACATTGCTAACGAGATGGCGAATCCGCTGACCGGAAACAATATGAATGATTTGACCAAAACTTTGTATATTTCCCGAGGCGGCGGTGCGTATATCGAAGGCACTTTGAACGCGATGAACTCGCTGTTTTCGGTCGATAATACCGGAATCAATTTTTATGGTTCGGGGCAGGCGCAAGATGGCACAAACGCCGACGGCACTCCTAATATGGTTAATCGCCGCAATCCCGAGCCGACATTCAAAGTTAATGAAGCCAGCATGGTTTATGGCAACCCCGGAGCCGGCAACGCCAAATTGACTGTTAATTCCAGCGGCTCGATGAGTTTTGGCGTTTCTGCTGTGCCTGCTGATACTGCCGCTGGCACGGCTGCTGTTGATGGGGCGGAGTCTCTTTATGCTGATAAAGAAAATTTCAGAGCCGGTGATGGAACTTTAACCGTCAATAAAAACGCAAACGGATGGGCTACAGTTATTGGAAAAGACGCTAACGGTGCCGCAACTGCGCATGAAGGCGGCCGCACAACCTATACGTGGAACGGGGCAATTCCAACTGAAGACGTTGAAAAAACAGGACGTTATGAAGTCAGTATTAACGGTTCTGCTTTTGTTAAAGACACAATGCTGACCGGCAAGCTGAAATCCTACAATGTTGACGCCGCCACTCTCCGCGCTGGTGTTGATCCTGCTGATTTTAATGGGGCAACAAAGGATACAGATTTTTATACAATAACAGAACGTGGTACTTTTATTGTAGGTAAATCTCAGACTCCGGTTATGACAATTTCTGAAGAAGGATATACTGATGCGGAAGGACGAAATATTGAACCTGGGGTTGTAATTCATACAACAGCTGGTGCAAGTCTCCAAGGTGTAGCAGAAGGTATTGATATTGTTGCCGGCGATACGCCATTGCCAAAAGTAAATAATAACTATATTCCTAAAGGTACAACATCTTCAACACAGGATAGAATTGTGAGAATAGGCGGTCAAGACGGTGTGTTCTTGACAGCATATGATAATCAAGGGAATGTTTCTGACGCTCCGGTTTCAATCCAAGGGGATATGTTCAGATCATATAAAAATAAGGGTAATAACAAAAGTTATGATACAATTGATACCTACACTCACCAATTTAATCTAATGTCTAGATGGTTATATAACAGTACGGCAAATGGCGGAACATATCTTACTGGTGCTTATGATCATTTCCGCCAAGGGTATAATAATAGCAGTTATGGACGAGTTTATATAGCAGATTCTAACTTTTTAATTGCAAAATATACTGGTGAAGTTGTTGTTGATATTATGCCTACGGCAAGTGCATATAATCCTACAGCTAAGATTTCAGGTGGTTTTGCAGTTTACGACTATGATTATTATTTTAATAAAAAAGATGCTAATGGGCAATCAACAAATAATAAGAGTAATAGCGACGATGCTTCATTTGTTGTTAATAAAGGAACTGTTGAAGTTAGAACTACAGCTGCAACTGATGAAAATAAAGACCTTGAACATGGTGAAAAGATATTTGTTGTAGATAATAATAAAACTATTTCAAATGCTAACCGCGGTTCTGTTTATGTCCGCAAAGGTTCAATCAATTTGGCAACTTACAATGGAGGTCAAGAAAAAGGAGGTGCAAGAGCACGTTTAAGTGATACAGTTATTAAGAATCAATATGCAGGTACTTCAGATAAAGAAAAATATAAAGCTGCTGTTGGTTATATTGCTGCTGACCGTTTCATTTCACAATTTAAAGTTAATAATAATAGTGTATTGAGCGGAAGCGTAAATGGCTCAGCAAATGTTAAGGGGGCAGGTTTTACTCCTTACGAATATTTTGAAGTAAATCCGGCTTACACTTCGGTTATGCATGACATCAAACTGACCACCCGCGGCGGTGCTCGTTTGAGCGATATTTTGCCGGACTTTATTAATAAAGGAATTTATGTAATTGATGCTACTTATGATCCTGCAAAAGTAGGAAATAGATGGGTAAGCGGAAATGCTATTCCTAAACCGGCAAAATATTATGCAAATGGTAAAATTGCAGAAGCTAATGATGAATGGGGAACAGAAAGTGCAAGTAATGAAGTTTCTCCTTATCTTGGATTTATTCCGGCTCCTAAATGTCCTCCGGGGTATGCAAAAGCCGCAACCTTGTCTGCTTCAGGGTGGGCTATGGCGCAGGCTGGTACTCCGGTTGAAAAAAATGGATCTGTCGATATTATGACGCATAATAATCCTATGGAATATTTAGATACTATAGATGCTATTCAAAATGGAAGTACAACAGCTTCAATTGATGATATCCAACCTTTAACTTATCAGAAAAACACCTGGCTGAAAGCTATGGTCAGACC
>CAVIWQ010000026.1:855-16482 GCA_963646605.1 Bacteroidaceae bacterium | reverse complement strand
CAAAATCGTCCAGCGATCTTCGAATTGTTATAACAAGATCACTAATGCCCTTTTCCCCACCCGCCTGCAACAATAAACATCGTAGATCCCTTGACGTTTTTGACTATCATCAAAAACGAGGGATGACCGTGAGGAAGAACTGCTCCCTTGACGAAATGCTAACGCATTCCGAGGGATGACAATGAGGAAGAACAGCTCTCTTGACGAAATGCTAACGCATTTCAAAGGATGGTTCCAGCGAGGGAGAAAGTGAGAAAATGAATAAAAAAATAATCCCTAAAATTTGAATTAGGGATTATTTTAAAATAGCACTTATAAAAACTATCAGTTCTTTACAGATAACAAACAATCAACAATCGTCTGATAAAAAGCATCATCTTTTGCCTTTTGCCGCGCCTCATCAATTGAAATATCATCAAAAGGAATAATACTTTCACTGGCAACAACACAAACATCATTTGCCACAGTGGCAATTCCTTCTTTTACAAAAAAACGTTTTTGGATTTCTCCTTTTTCATCAACAATCTGCAACATTCCGGCATCAAGACGAATTAGACTCGGAGCTCTTTCCGAAATAACCGTTAAATTTACGTCGCCGGCAGGCAATATAACTCCCCAACTGTCGCCTTCGGCAACAGTTCTATCCGGTTGCGCCAATTGATAATGAATATCAGTCATCAAGCTGCCTCGCTATTTTTTATTTTTTCAGCTTTAGCCAAAGCCTGTTCTATTGTGCCGACCATATAAAAAGCTTGTTCTGGAACATCATCATATAAACCTTCCAAAATGCCTTTAAAGCCTTTGATAGTGTCTTCAAGTTTAACAAATTCGCCTTTTGTACCGGTAAATACTTCCGCAACAAAGAACGGCTGGGACAAAAATCTCTGAACCTTACGAGCTCTGGACACGGTAAGACGATCTTCATCAGACAATTCATCCATACCCAAAATGGCAATAATATCCTGCAATGATTTATATTTTTGCAAAATTTCCTGCACACCGCGAGCAACAGCATAGTGTTCTTCTCCTACAATTGCCGGTGACAAAACACGGCTGGTGGAATCCAAAGGATCAACCGCCGGATAAATACCCAGCTCAGAAATACTACGGTTCAAAACCGTTGTTGCATCCAAGTGGGCAAATGTGGTTGCCGGCGCCGGATCGGTCAAGTCATCAGCCGGAACATAAACCGCCTGAACTGAAGTGATAGAACCATTTTTGGTTGAAGTAATACGTTCCTGCATTGCGCCCATATCAGTACCCAAAGTCGGCTGATAACCCACAGCTGAAGGAATGCGTCCCAACAAAGCCGAAATTTCAGAACCCGCTTGAGTAAAACGAAAGATATTATCAACAAAGAACAATACATCACGGTGTTCAACATCACGGAAATATTCAGCTTCGGTCAAACCTGTCAAAGCAACGCGGGCACGGGCTCCTGGCGGCTCATTCATCTGCCCATAAACCAGAACGGTTTTAGAATTTCCGCCATTGGTATCAATAACACCTGAATCAATCATTTCATGATACAAGTCATTGCCTTCACGCGTACGCTCGCCAACACCGGCAAAAACAGAATAACCGCCGTGACCTTTGGCAATGTTGTTAATCAACTCTTGAATCAAAACGGTTTTACCAACACCGGCACCGCCAAACAAACCGATTTTTCCGCCTTTTACATAAGGTTCCAACAAATCAATTACTTTAATACCGGTAGTCAAAATTTCGGTTTCAGTTGCCTGTTCGGTAAAACTCGGAGCTGGACGATGAATAGAAAAATGTTCGGAAGCCTCAATATCACCACGGCCGTCAACAGCATTTCCGGTCACATTGATAATACGTCCCAACAACCCAGGACCAACAGGAACTTCGATAGGTTTTCCAGTATTGATAACTTTAACACCGCGTGTCAAACCATCGGTGGTATCCATAGCAATGGTTCTGACCACGCCTTCGCCGAGTTGTTGTTCTACTTCCAAAACAAGTTCTTTGCCCTGATTTTCGCATTTGAGAGCTGTATAAATATCAGGCAGCGACTCAATATCGTCAAACTTGACATCGACAACCGCTCCCATAATTTGAAATACATATCCGTCTTTGTTGGTCATAAACCTTTTCTCCTAAAATTAAATAGCTTCCGCACCGGCAATAATTTCTGTCAATTCCGTTGTAATTGCCGTTTGGCGCAAACGATTGTAGCGTAATGTCAATTTTGAAATCATATCTCCGGCATTGCGTGTTGCATTGTCCATAGAAGTCATTCTTGCACCCTGTTCCGAAGCTTGAGAATTTATCATAATGTCAAAAATAAATTCTTTGAAAGCCATCGGTATAGTTGTTTCAAGCAATTTGATATTTCCGGGGTCGGCTTCATAATAAGCATTGCCGTTCATATCATCAGCACCGGTTTCGATTTTTGTTACGTCAAAAGGCAAAACCTGTTCGCTGACAATATCTCGGCTGAGAGCCGATTTAAAACGGCTGTAAACAATTTCGCAGACATCAATTTTATCACCGCTAAACAAGGCTGTAATTTCATCAGCCAAACTTACGGCCTCACGATATTCAACACCTTGATTAACGACAGACTCATCGTTTCTGACAATCAAATCGGCATAGTGGCGTTTGAGAATATTATACCCTCTGTGCCCCAAACAAACAACTTGAACGTCTTTTCCCAAAGATTTAAGTTCTTCAATACGCGCCGTAGCTGCTTTGCCGATTGCATGATTATAGCTGCCGCAAAGACCTTTATCCGATGTCAGAACGACCAACAGATAACGCTGCTGCTGCGGTTTTGCCGCACAAATCCACGAAGGAATAAGTTCAACGTCATTTTCTTTTGCCTGACGGCGCAAAGCCGCCATTGTACGGCTGACTGATTCGAAAACACCGGTTCTGTAAGGTTCGCTTTTGGTCAAAACATCTTGAGCGCGGCGCAAGCGGGACGCGGCAACCATTTTCATGGCCGAAGTAATTTTTTCGGTAGATTTTATTGCCGCAATCCGGCTGCGTAACTCTTTTAAGCCTGCCATTTTAAGCCGCCTTCTCCCTAGCTAGGTATTGATCGGCAAAGCTTGTATAAAAAGCAGTCAATTTCTTATCCAATTCATCGGAAATAACTTTCTTTTCATTAAGCTCTTCCAAAAACTCAGGATGTTCTTCAACAATTTTGCGGCGAGCTTCAGCTTCAAAAACTTTGATTTCATTAACCGGAATCTTATCCAGAAAACCGCGAACACCAGCAAAAATGACAGCTACTTCTTCTGCTACCGGCAACGGTGAATATACAGGCTGTTCCAAAAGAACTGTCAAACGTTCGCCACGTGCCAAAAGCTGTTTGGTAGAAGCATCCAAATCAGAAGCAAACTTTGCAAAAGAAGCCATTTCACGATATTGAGCCAAATCAAGTTTTATCTTGCCAGCCACTTGTTTCATAGCTTTAATTTGCGCAGCCGACCCTACACGGCTGACTGATATACCTACGTTAACCGCCGGTCTGATACCCTGATAGAACAAAGAGGTTTCCAAAAATATCTGTCCGTCCGTAATAGAAATTACATTCGTCGGAATATAAGCTGAAACATCTCCTGCCTGAGTCTCAATCACAGGCAATGCCGTTAACGAACCGCCGCCATTTTCATCGCTCATTTTAGCAGCGCGTTCCAATAAACGTGAATGCAAATAGAATACATCGCCCGGATAAGCTTCACGCCCTGGTGGACGGCGGAGCAACAGCGACATTTGACGATACGCCGTAGCTTGCTTGGACAAGTCATCATAAAAGATAACCGCATGCATACCGTTATCGCGGAAAAATTCGCCCATTGCACACCCTGAATACGGTGCGATAAACTGCAAAGGAGCCGCATCGGAAGCTGTGGCAGCGACAACGATTGTATAGTCCATAGCGCCGTGGTCTTTCAAAGTTTGAACAACCTGTGCTACAGTTGAGCGTTTTTGTCCTACTGCAACATAAATGCAATATAATTTGTCTTTTTCCGATTTAGCTTGCTCATTAACACGCTTTTGATTGATAATTGTATCAACGATAATCGATGTTTTACCTGTTTGACGGTCGCCGATAATCAGCTCACGCTGTCCGCGCCCGATAGGAATAAGCGCATCGACAATTTTAAGTCCGGTCTGCATAGGCTCGCAAACACTTTGTCTGGCAATAATGCCTGGAGCTTTAACTTCCGAATTACTGAATTTTTCAGCTTTTACAGCCCCCATGCCGTCAATAGGCTCACCCAAGGCATTTACAACACGCCCCAAAAGTTCTTTTCCTACCGGCACGCTGACAATTTTGTCCGTACGTTTTACAATGTCGCCTTCTTTAATGCCGGTGTCATCACCGAACAAAACAACGCCGACATTATCTTCTTCCAGATTAAGAGCCATACCCTTAACACCGTTCGGAAACTCGACCATTTCATTATATTTGACATTGTCAAGTCCATAGACACGGGCAATGCCGTCACCGACAGACAAAACCCTTCCGACTTCGGCAACATCAATATTTGCTTTAGATTCAGCTATTTTTGCTTCTAAAACAGATGCGATTTCGCTTGCACCAGACATATTATATTGTCCCTTTCATCAACATTTCCATGCGTTCCAATTTTCCTTTGACTGAATCGTCTATTAATTCTGAACCGCATTCTATCAGCAATCCGCCTAAAATTTCAGGTCTTATTTTATACTTAACCACAACTTTATTGCCCGTATACTTTTCCAAAGCCGCTATAAGGCTGTTTTTTTGGCTTTCCGACAATTCTATAACCGTATTGACGGTAACGGAAACTATATGTTTGCGGTGATAATAAATTTGTTTGAATTCTTTTAAAACTTCGACAAGCATGCCGACACGCCCATTATCCGCCATAACAGACAGCAGCCCGACCATTGGCTTTGACATCTTTCTGATAGCGGCAATTTCGATTAAGGCTTCTTTTTTTCCTTGATTATCCCAAATAGGATTAGATAAATATCCGATTACCTCAGAATTTGAAGCCAATTCGGCGGCAAATGTTTTGCTTTCCGACAAAAGAAGAGCTTCTTCGCCATTTTTAGCCGCTGTTTCATACAGCGCTTCGGCGTAAGATTTGATTAACTTATTTTGTTCGTTTTTTTTCATAACTCTGCTCTTTTCAAAACTGGCTTGTACTATAATGTCAATTAGTTTCTAATTTATTAATTTCTTACATGAATGAATAAGGATCAATATCAACTTCGACACGCACCTGAGCCGGAATGTTTATTTTTTCCAGCCAGATTTTCAGTACTTGCTGAATATTTATACTGCGGGCTGTTTTTAAAAGCAACCTAAAACGATATTTATTCCTCAACATAAACACAGGCGCTGGAGCCGGTCCCAAAGTGGTTATATATTCGTTGTTAGGTGCGGTTTGTCCCAAAGCCACAGCTATTTTTTCAGCCAATACCGATTTTTCGCTGCTGACAATCAATGCCGCTAATTTTCCGTAAGGAGGCATAGACAGCATGCGCCGTGTTTGCTTTTCCAAGTCCAAAAATTTTCCGCGGTCATTATCCGCTAAAGCTTGTAAAACAGCATTTTCAGGATACAGAGTCTGCACGATAACCTCTCCGCTTTTTCCGCCGCGTCCGGCGCGTCCTGAAACCTGCGAAAGCAGCTGAAAAGTTTGTTCGGCAGCCCTCAAATCACTCCCCATCAGTCCTAAATCAGCATCGACTATCCCAACCAGAGTCAATTCGGGGAAATGGTGTCCTTTAGCTAAAATCTGCGTACCAACCATAATATCCAAATTGCCTTTTTCCATTTCATCAAAAATTTTTGACAATTCGGCAACGCTAGATGTGGTATCGCTTGATAAAATTTTAACCCTTGCATCGGGAAAACGTCTTGAAACCTCTTCGGCGATTCTTTCCACCCCCGGCCCGCAGGCAGCCAATCCGTTTTCAGAATGGCAATCAGGACAGCATTTCGGCCGGTTAATCATATAGCCGCAGCGATGGCAAATCAGCTTTCCGCTGGCTTTATGCTCAGCCAGCCACGCGGTGCAATGCGGGCACTGTATTCTATGGCCGCAATCATGACATATAATCAACGGTGCATAGCCGCGGCGGTTTAAAAACAGCATAGACTGTTCGCCTTTATTCAAATTTTCTTTCAGAGCCTCAACTAAGGTTGGAGATAGCCACGATTTTCCCCAAGCGCCCTTTTGTGGACGGTCTTTTTTCAAATCTACAATTTTAATTTCAGGCAGGCTTGCTCCGGCAAATCTTTTAGTCAGCCTGACTGAATCATATTTTCCGTTTTCAACGTTTACAACCGTTTCAAGATCCGGCGTGGCCGTTGACAATATCAAAGGGAAATGCTCAAATTTTGCCCTTACAACAGCCATATCTCGGCATTGATAATTTACAAAATCTTCCTGTTTAAAAGAATGGTCATGACTTTCATCTATAACAATCAGCCCCAATTCCGGATAAGGCAAAAACAACGCCGAACGCGCCCCGACAATCACTCTGGCACGACCTTCCGCAGCTGCAATCCATGTGTCGGTACGTTCCCTTATTCCGAGTCCCGAATGCCAGCAAGCTGGTTTGACACCAAAACGCTGTTCAAAACGGGCGAGCCATTGCGCTGTTAATGAAATTTCAGGAACCAAAATCAACACTTGTTTTTGTTGTTGTAATGCTTCAGCCGCCGCTTCAAAATAAACTTCTGTTTTACCGCTTCCGGTTACACCGTCTATTAATGTAACGGAAAAGCCTTTTCCGATTTTTGCTTTCACATTATCAGCAGCCAACTGTTGTTCTTCGGTTAATTTCACACTCAAAAAATCGGGTTTAGGTTCATTATAAGCTTTTTTCTTTATTTCTTTTTTGCCCCAAACAACACCTGCTTTCAGCAAAGTGTCAACCACGCCGGCGCCGCACCCCGCCCCGCGGCAAATTTCGGCTTTTGTATAAGCTCCGTGTTTTAACAAATCAATCACGTGCCAACGGGCATCTGAATTTTTGAGTCCGGCTTCAGCCAAAGTTTTACCTGTCAGCTGATAAAAAATTTCCGTAGGTTCGTCTTCAAACGCCTGTTTAACGCTGATTACCATTTTTAGCACCATTCCTAACGGAGCCATATTATATTCGGCAACAAACTTAATAAATTCGATAAGTTCTTTATTAAAAGGTTTGAAATTATATTTTTTGATGATTTTTTTAATTTTTTCCGAAGCGCAATCAGAGCTTTTGCCTATTTTCCAAACCACGCCGACAGCCTCTGTTTTTCCCCAAGGAACACGGACAAGCGTTCCTAGTTGCAATTCATCATCGCAAAGGTAATCAAACGGCTCATCAAACGGCAGCGGAAGCAAAACTCCGACAATCATATTTTTTGCCTTTCTCAAGAAAAGCCTATCATATACACAGCCTAAAAAAATATAAACGCCAAAGCTGAACAATCCCCAGAAATTTTAAAAATAAGGATAAAAAAAATGAGGGATCAAATCCTGAAAAAACAGAACAAGAACCCTCTATATATAAAAACTATCGGCCAAAACGTCTGAAATCACTTCAGTCTAACAAAACCGATAGAAACTATGGCCTAAAATCAGGTTGACAATATAATATATAATAAAATACTGTCCGAGAAAATTATTTAATCACAGAAAAATCCGCGACCGCCATAGCGATTGTTTGTTAAGTAATTTAAACAATAATAATTTTCTCAATTTCTGATTATGAATGTTTTAACTGTTTATGTCAAGTTTTATTGCAAAAAATAAAGCCGTTATTTCTTTTATTGAAATAACGGCTTTGACATCAGCTGCGGTTTGGAAAAATCATCTTACCAAAATAACCGGAGCATTGTGAGGATCATCTCCTTCAATCAAAACATGGTCGCCAGCTTTAAGAAGGTAACGCTTAATGCCGTCTTTAGGGTACTCAAAAGTACGATAAATACTACCTTCCAACATTACAAGGTTGCGACTTACAATCTGTCCCGTTTCGGGGTCGGTATAAATTGCATGCTGAGCTTTTACAATTTTGTACCATTTCTGAGCTTTGTTCATAATATAAAAAATAATTAAGTAAGAGATATTATGTTTATGCAAATTTAATGTTTTTGTCAATGGTTTTACGAAAAATTAAACTCAAAAATGATACAATAGATAGTATGAAAGAAAAATTGACATATTATGCCGATGCAGAATTAACCCAAGCCATCGGCAACTGGAAAGCGTGGTTAGGCAGCGAACGACGCTACTCCGATCACACTTTGGATGCTTATACCAGTGATATTGCTCAATTTTTACGTTTTTTCAAAAACAGAAAAATAACAAACAAAAATTGCGATTCAAAACCGCCCTATCCTCCGCTTTCGCTGAATGATTTATCATTATTGAGCATAACAGATTTTCGGACTTATGCCGCTTCAAGAAAATGCCGCCTGCTGGACAAATCTTCGCTAAAGCGTAAATTGTCAGCCATTCGAAACTTTTATCGCTGGCTTGACCACAAAGAGCTGGTTCATAATGCGGCAATCAGCATTTTGTCATCGCCCAAAAAACGAAAAATTTTGCCGCGGGCATTAGAAAAAGAAGACGCTTTCAATCTGATTGACAACATACAAAAATATGAAAAAGACGAATGGTTAAAATATCGTGACGTAGCTATTTTTACACTGCTTTACGGCTGCGGATTGCGTATTTCGGAAGCGGTTGCCGTCAATATAGGAGATTTTGATAACAACAATTTTCTGCGTGTGAAAGGAAAAGGCAGCAAAGAACGCATTGTTCCGCTTTTGCCCATTGTTATCCAAACCGCAAAAGTATATCTGGACAGCTGCCCATATCACAGCAAACAAGGCGAAGCAATGTTTCTGGGGGCTCGCGGCGAAAGAATAAACCCACGCATTATCCAGCGGCAGATGGAAAAAATTCGTTTTGAAATCGGATTGTCGCCAAATATGACTCCGCACTCCCTGCGCCACTCTTTCGCAACTCACCTTTTAGCTGCCGGAATTGATTTGCGTTCCATTCAGGAACTATTAGGACACGAACATCTTTCCACAACGCAAATTTATACGGAAGTTGAAATTTCACACTTGAAAAATGAATATGACAAAGCCGGATTGCTGAAAAATAAAGAATAAAAAACCGCCTCCAATAAGAGACGGTTTTTGTCAATTCTAACTTGCAATGTCTAATTGCCTGAAGCACCGGCGGCGTTGCGCAGATTGTTCAAAATCGTTGTTGCCGTAGATGTGGCTTCACTATCCAACCCTGCTGATTGCAGAGCTAACTTTTTAATGCAGGTGCTCGAAATTTCATCTGCTGTGGCACTGATACCGGCAACCAGCAATGTGCCGTTCTGAAACTTTGTATTGGCTTCATTGAGCATACAGGCACGCAGTCTTGTTTTAACGGAATCATTGGCGTTTGCAGTAGTATATTTAGAAATGTCAAAACTTTCACAAGCTGACAAAGTTGCCGCAACAGCCAAAACAGCCATAAATTTATTCATTTTTAGTCTCCTTGTTCGAATTTTTTTGAAATTTATCTCTAAAAAAACCTCTCTGTCAATCCTTTCTTATAAAATATTGACGAAAAAAGCTTTTTTCGCTAAGATAGGCAAAAAATAAAGCATTTGATAAAGGTGTTTCGATGCAGATTAACGAATTTGACATTTCCACAGCCGAAGGGATAGTCCTTCTTAATGACATCAGAATTGACGATCAGGTTTTACCGCAAGGACATAAGTTAACTCGTGACGACATTTTATTTCTTAAAGTTTTGGGAATAAAAAAAATAACCGGCGTTAAAGTTTTTGCCGGCGATATTACTGCTGAAACGGCTTTAGGAATGATTGCCCCTCAGGTTTGCGGAAACAACTTGCTCTATACGGTTGCAAAAAACACCGGAAGCTGCAAGCTTATTGCCGGAAACGACGGAATATTTATATGTCAGGACGAAAGACTTTCGAAATTTAACCGCATAAGCCCTTACCTTATTTTAAACACAGTCGCTCCGTATAAAAACGTCAAAAAAGGCGATGTAATCGGCAGTATAAAACTGCGTTGTCCGATTATTGAACAGCTGTTTGTCGATGACATCATTTTTCGCTTATCCGGAAATGAGCCCTTGCTGAAAATAGAAAATGAAAAAAGTATTTCGGCGGCAATCGTTTATACTCGTTTTTACAATGACTCTGCTGAAAACAAACATTTTACCAATGTTATCAAAAGGCTTATAAAAAACTTTTCCGAGCTAAAAATAGACTTTGCTGAAGAATTTTCATGCAAACACGAATACACCGACACTGCCGCTGCCATATCGGAAGCCGCTGCAAAATATCCTTTGGTTTTTGTTATTCCGGGGCTGCCAAGCAGCTATATCGGCGATACAGTGCCGGCTGCGCTCAGTGCTTCGGCTGATACGGTTATATGCGATAATATTCCGCAAGACACCTTGCCAGATTTGATGATTGCCACTAAAAAAAGCAGCAAAATTATCGTATTGCCTTACCATTACGACAAAGTAACCTCTCCTCTGGCTGATAAATTTATAAAAATGGCAATCACTAAAGATAAAATTTTTCAAACTGATTTTCCTCACTTTAATAATGTGGTTCTTAATGATTTAAGCCTTACGGACGAAGAACGAGACAACATTGTCAGCCCTGATGAGAAAAAAGTTAAAAATGATGCGCATATTGCCGCTGTTATTTTGGCTGCCGGCTCTAGCACACGTGCCAGACGCAATAAACTTATGGTCGATCTCGGAGGCGAGCCTTTATTTATGAAAACCGTTCGGGCTGCCATAAAATCAAAAGCTTCGCCGATATATGTCGTTACAGGCTATCGAGCTGAGGAAATCGAAGATTGTTTGGAAGATTTTGACATTAATATTTTGCGTAATAACGACTATGTTTCAGGGGTTAAAACCTCTATACGGCTCGGACTTAATTCGGTTCCGTCTTTTTGCGACGGCGCCTTGCTGCTTCCCGCCGATATGCCTTGCATTACTTCAGCCTATATCAATAAAATGATAAAAGCTTTTAATAAAAAGGAACACCGCCAATTATGCGTAAGCTGGTTTGACGGCAAAAAATACAATCCTGTAATTTGGGGAAAAGATTTATATCAGCAAGCAGATTTGGTGCCCGAAAATTCACATTTGCGCGGTGTTTTTCTGGAACACTCCGATTATACAAAATTGGTTGAGGCCGATAAAGAAACCTGTGTGGATATTAATTTTCCGTATGATATTGAAGTTCTTACCAATAAATAGAACAGATATCAGTTTTTTTGCATTAAATTCAGAACTTCAGTTGCATCATAAGTATCTGCATAAGGCGGAACGGAGCCTATTGCTCTTTGATAAGCCTGATAATCGGCGAAATCTTTTTGTTCCCGCCGAATAATTTGTTTGATTTTATCCAGTCTTTCGGCACAGGCACTGGTTATCTGAATATTTAATGAAGCCAATTTAACCAAATCATCAATATTGCCGCCGCAATAACAAACCAAATCGCATCCCGCCCGCAAAGCCGAAGTCGTTTTTTCTTCTAAAGATCCGCTTAAAGCTTTCATATCCACGGCATCACTGATTAACAGTCCCGAAAAACCTATTTCCCCTCTTATGATTTTATCAATCGCACAAGCACTCATCGTCACGGGAAGACCGTCCGCTTCCGGCAAAACAATATGTGCTGTCATTCCTGCGGGAGCAAGGTTATTATCGATAAACGGCTGCATATCTTTTTGATAGTCTTTCAAAGAACAATTGATAACCGGCAGCCCCAAATGCGGGTCTGTCTGAGCGCGTCCGTGCCCCGGAAGATGTTTGATACACGGGCAAATTCCATTACGACTGTAAGTTTCTGCCATAATTTTTCCTTTTTGGGAAACATTGCCGGCAAAACAACGTGATTTCAACACTGGATGTGTTTCGGGATAAAAAGTATCTAAAACCGGAGCATAATTAAAATTAATTCCGCAGGCGTGCAAGTCTTCAGCAATAAGTTCGGCATGCATTTCACAAATATTATCCGAAACCAGTCCCAGCACATATTGTGAGGCATACGAACGCCAATAAGGTTCAGCCAAACGTCTGACTCTTCCGCCTTCCTGATCAACGGCAATTAATAAATCTTCCCCGAGAAGCTCTTTGAGAGAAGACGTCAATTTGTACAATTGCTGAGGTGAAATTATATTGCGTCCGAACAAAGAAACCCCTGCCGGACTCATTTTTTTCAACACCCTTGCTTCATCTAGGCTGAGCTCTGTTCCTGCAAGAGAAACCATAACCGCGGAAGTCATCGGAATAATCCTAAAAACAGCTCAAACATTTTGTACATATACCACCCTAAAGGATCAAACATTTCAAAACTCGAAAGTCCGAACATTCTTTCCACCACCGGTACAAAAGCTACTAAAATAATCAGTACAGCCATTCCCTGACGTTCGGCCTGTACATATTTGCGAGCCCAAGGTTTATCTATCCAGCCGAAAAACATTTTTGAACCGTCCAACGGAGGTATCGGCAAAATATTCAAAAAGATAAGAGCCAAATTTATCGATAGTAAATTCGACAAAAATATCTGCAAAGGCGTATCAAACTCCGGTTGTAAATTCAATATCAAAAATATGGCAACGGCCGCCAAAACAGCATTAACCAAAATTCCGGCAGAAGCCACAATAACAGTATCTTTTTTTTTATTGCGGAGACGATTAAAATTGACCGGCACCGGTTTTGCCCAACCAAACAAAAACGGAGTTTGCGACCACCACAAGGCCAACGGCATAAACACCGTGCCGAACCAATCCACATGATTTAAAGGATTCAAAGATAATCGGCCGCAGCGCGCAGCTGTATCATCGCCAAATTTCAGCGCTGCATATCCATGCGCGATTTCATGCAGTATAATTGATAAAAAAACAGGAATTATCGTAAGTAAAACTTCGCTCATTATTTTTTAGCCGTAAAACAACTTCCTCCGGCAGATTTAATTTGAGAACAAGCTGCTGCGGCTTCGGCTTTACTGGAAAAAGCTCCTGCTTTCAAACGATAAAATGTTCCTTTTGTTCCCAAATCTGCACTTTCAATTTCGTGAGGAAGATTTTTTAAAACCTCGTATTTTTTCGACATCATCAGCCACGATTTTTCAACAGCGGCTCTGTTTGGCGAAGACATTAACTGAACTTGCCAATTTCCTTTTTGTGCAGCGGCAATTGTTTTTTTCGGCTCTTCTTTAACTTCGGGCTTACTTTCAACTTTCGGAGTCTCGTTTTTCACTTCGGCGGGTTTGGCAGCAGGTTCTTCCTGCTGTTTAACTTCCGCAACGGGAGCAGATTGTATATTTTTTTCAACAACAGCAGGTTGAACTGTTTTCTTAACATTTTGCGTTAAAGATTCAACATCTTTTTGAGGAGTTGTATTATCAGTATTTGCCACAGCTTCTGCCAATTTTTCAATAGCATTGCCATCAGGCTGTTCGGCAGCAACAACAACTTGATCTTGTTCCTGCATTTCCGGTTTTTTCTCAATAATATCATAAACCGTACGCTCTTGAGAAGCCAATTCAACATCACCTGGATCTGAGGGCTGAATTTTTACTGGGGTTTGCGGGCGTGTAATAACCGGAACATCTTCCGGCGCTGCATTTTGGTATCGCGGAGCAAGCACAAACCATCCTACAACTCCGGCCATAGCCAAACCAGCCAAAGCACCGATAAACAAACTGCGCGAATTATCTATCTCATTTTTGCGCTCTTCCAGATCAAAATTTACCTGCTTTTGACGAAATTCATTCAAAACTTCTTCGTCATCACGTCGAAAATTATCCGGAAAATTATTCAGCATTGGTTCTCTCCTAAATTTTTTCTTTTCACAAGATTAAAAGTAATATACATTATAAAAGATAAAATAGTAAAGGCATAAATTTATGAAAATTGCAACATACAACGTAAACTCCGTAAACGCCCGCATTGACAATCTTTGCAGCTGGTTAAAAGCCCAAACGCCGGATATTGTTTTGTTGCAGGAAATAAAATCTGAATATAACAATTTTCCTTTTTTTGAACTTCAAGCTTGCGGATACAATACCGTTACCTTAGGGCAAAAAAGTTATAACGGCGTTGCCGTATTAAGCCGCGGCAAAATTAAAACAATTGCTGAAAACCTGCCTGATTTTCCAGATGAACAGGCTCGTTATCTTGAGGTTGAAACCATAGTAAACAACACGCCTTTCCGTATTGCATCCGTTTATGTGCCGAATGGCAATCCGCCTTATAACAACTCTGCCGACACATCGAAATTTGAATATAAACTGCAATGGATGGATGCATTTTTATCCCGCATGCGCGATTTGGTGCTTTTGCCGCAGCCTGTCGTTATCGGGGGAGATTTCAATGTAATTATGCAGGATTTTGATGTCTACAATCCGCAGCTTTTTACCAATAATGCGCTATTTCGCCCTGAAGTCAGATTGCGCTTGCAAACAATGGAATTTTTGGGATTTTATGATGCTTTTCGCAGTCTTTATCCTGATAAAAACGGCTATACTTTTTGGGATTATACTGGAAATGCTCTGGCCGCCGATTTCGGCATGAGAATTGATTATCTTTTTCTATCGGCGCCGGCAGCTGATTGTCTGCAAAACTGCTTTGTAGATAAATCTCCGCGCCAAAGCGACAAGCCTTCCGATCACACGCCTTTGATTGCGGAGTTTAAATAATGTCCAAGATACATTTTTCAGCACCAAAGCGCAAAACAAGAGAGCCGATTAAAGAAAATAACGAAATTTTCGGCACTGTTTTCCGTCAAAATAATCTTTGTTGGGTTACCCCCTGCGACAAAGACAAACGTCCATACCTTCTTGGCTCTGTAAAGAACCTGCATAACAACGATTTAGTCGAAATAGAACCTGAAAACGGAAGCATACCCCCCAAAGCTTCATTGATAAAAAATTACGGACAATTTTCAGTCGGGTTGTTAAGCGAAATTTTAATTGCCAGACGCTACAAAATTCCAGATATTTTTTCGCAGGATATTCTAAAAGAGTGTAAAAATTTTGAAGATTTTGACAAAGTTGCACGCACCGATTTAACAAGTCTTCCTTTTATCACCATTGACGGAGATGATTCGCGCGATTTTGACGATGCCGTATACGCCTGCCGCCATAATAACGGTTTCAGCCTTATTGTTGCCATTGCTGATGTGGCTTTTTATGTCCGCCCTAACAGCAAACTGGATTCCGAGGCCTATAAACGAGGAAATTCGGTCTATTTGCCGCAAAAGGTCATTCCTATGCTGCCCGAAATTTTAAGCAACAATCTTTGTTCGCTGAACCCCAAAGTCAGACGACCGGTCATCGCCTGCTTTATGGAAATAGACAGACATGGAATTTTGCAGTCTTATCGTTTTGAAAGAGCTGTTATCAAATCAGCTGCAAGATTGACATATAAAGAAGTTGAAGCGGCTATCGGCGGACATTATTCAAATACAGCAAAAAAAGTTTTTTCCAAAGCAATTCAACCTTTGTATGAGGCTTATCACGCTTTGGCTGAAAACCGGCTGAAACGCGGTGCCTTAGATATTGAAAGTGATGAAATAAAAATAAAATTTTCAGCAAACG
>CAVIWQ010000026.1:0-845 GCA_963646605.1 Bacteroidaceae bacterium | reverse complement strand
ATTGTCGGCATTGAAAAACAACAAAATCTGACTGCCAACAAGCTGATAGAAGAATTTATGATTGCCGCCAATGTCGCCGCCGCCCGTTTTCTTTCCGATACAAAATTACCGGCCATGTACCGCATACATGATAAACCGCCGGAAGAAAAATTGACGGCAATAAAACCTTTGCTGGCAAGTCTTAAAATGAAATTGCCGCCCTATCCTGCATTGCAGCCTTGCCACTTTAATAAAATATTGGAAATCTGCCGCAAAAAAAACATCGCCGGTATTGATAATCTGATTTTGAGGCTGCAATGTCAGGCCGAATATTCTCCGCACAACTGCGGGCACTTTGGCTTAAACCTAAAACAATATGTTCATTTCACGTCCCCAATACGCCGTTATGCCGATTTGTTAATACACCGCGCCATTCTAAACGCCTGCAACCAACAAAAAGAAGATATGCTCTCCATAAAAGCCATGGAGCAGACCGCCGAACATCTTTGCGTAACAGAACGCACAGCCGCTATGGCTGAAAGAGAAATCACCTCGCATTATATATCTCTTTATCTAAGTCCTTTAACCGGTGTTGAGTTTGATTTGAAAATAAGCGGATTAAGCAATGCAGGCATTTTTGTCCGGCTTGAAGATATCGGAGCCGAAGGCCTGATTCCCATGCGCACACTTCCCCGCGATTATTATCAGCTTTTAGATTCAGATACCTGCCTGCGCGGCGTAGAAACAAAATTAAAATTCAGACTCGGCGATAAAATTTGCGCCAAACTTCTTGAAGCTGCTCCTATCAGCGAAGGACTGATTTTCAGCTGGCTTCCTGATAAAAATCAATTTTGTGCATCACCGAG
>CAVIWQ010000025.1:14524-16489 GCA_963646605.1 Bacteroidaceae bacterium | reverse complement strand
CTGCAATGCTGTTATGTCGCTGAATCCAATTATCGGTTTTGGGTTTTGGCGAATTATGTTGAAATCAAGATAAGGCAATATTGATTGTGCACCATAACCGCCGCACGAAGCAACAATAGCGGCAATGTCCGGATTTTTGAAAAAATTCATAATGTCTGAAGCTCGTTCTTTGGGAGTTCCCGAAAAATGGTTTGAGCTTCCGTAAACAAAATTTCCAATTTTTGTATGATATCCGAGTTCTGCAAGATAAGCCAATCCATTGCGAATTTTTTCAGGCGTTTCAAGTGATGAAGACGGTGTTATTACGCCAAAATCGGCTCCTTGCAGAATCGGTTTTATCATTAAAGTTCCTTTAGTAGGTTGCGGCTGAATGTCGGCAATGAATTGTCACGAGCACCCATGATAACAATTCGGTCGCCGGAACGGGCATTTTTGACAATATAGTCATGAACAGCGCTTTGGGTATTTAAGAAAAAGGCATTTTCAAAACCGTTTTTCTTAACTTCATTAACAATATTTGCGGCTGTAATGCCCTTATCAACATTTTTATCAAGCATATAAACTTCAGGCATAAGGAAAATATCATCTTTACCTAAAGTTTTGGCCACCACTTCGGCAACTTCGTTTCCGGTATTGAAAGCTGAAAACGGACTGTGTGACTGGTACATAACAATCAAACGGCCGGAATATTCTTTCAGAGCACCGAGAGAGGAACCGATTTTGCTGGGATTGTGCGCAAAATCATCAATCAAAGTGATATTGTTTTCTGTTGTTCCTACAATTTCAAGACGACGTTTGATGCCGCTGAAGTTTTCGAGTGTTTTAGCAGCATCAAAAGGATCTATTCCAGCTTGCGAGCAAACAGCAATTGCAGCTAAAGCATTAGATACATTGAATGCGCCGAATAATTTCAGCTTGAAAGTTTTGCCGCGGAAAGAATATTCAATTCCTTCTGCCAAAAATTTTATGTTTTCGGCATAAAAATCAGCGGCAGCATCTTGAGTTGAAAAAGTTATGACTTTTTTAGGATGAGTAAGGGCGCGCGTTAAAGCACAATCATAATTAACGACAATAGCGTCTTTGGCGTTGGCGGCGAAAGTAGAAAAATACTCTTTGAGTTTTTCCATTGAAGTGTGATCGTGCGAAATATTGTTGATGAGGGCAATATTCGGATGATATTTGCAAATAGAACCATCGCTCTCATCGGCTTCGATAACACAGATTTTATCTTCGTTATAAATAAAATTCGGCAGTCCTTTTAAGAGTTCATAATTTCTGAGCATACCGCCGTTGACCATGCAAGGTTTTTTGCCAAGCATATCTAAAATATAGCCGATCATGGCTGTGGTTGTTGTTTTTCCTGAAGTTCCGCCGACGGCGATTCCGTATTCATATTCGGAAAAAACTTTTGCCAATAAATCAGAACGTTTTTTTACGGGAATACCCAATTTGAGCGCGGCTTTGATATCAGGATTGTTTTCATCGAGCGCTGCGGAAACATAGACAGTTTCAATATCACTGCTAATAGCGCTGCCGTCTTGAGGAATAATTTTTATTCCCATATCTTCCAGCGCTTTGCGGTTGGCAGCATCGCGTCCGGCATCAAAACTGCGGTCAGAACCGCAAACATCATAGCCTTTCAGGCTTAAAATCTGGGCAAGTGGACTCATGCCATTGCCGGAAATTCCACAAAAACAAACTTTAGTCATTCTTCTTTCCTTAATTATTGTTTAGAGAGCGTTTAGTGTTTGTTCCTCACGTTCTTTATAAATTTGCAAGTTGGTAAAATCTATAATGATATAGCTTTTACCATTGCCATCGACATTCACAGCTAAAGCCGCACCGACTTTTGCATCTTCAAAAGTGGCATATAAAACAGCTTCGCCGCTTTTTAATTCTGCTAAAAAGTTTTTTCCGCCCAAAGGTTCTTCAGTTCTGGTTGTTTCTATTTGATCGCGTCCGTAC
>CAVIWQ010000025.1:0-14514 GCA_963646605.1 Bacteroidaceae bacterium | reverse complement strand
CGTCCGTACTGGTCTTTTACGGTTTTTTCCGTAATGGTTATTTTAGGCGTAAAAAATTCCTTGGCATTGCCGTATTTCTGATTGAGCAACTTATAATATTTGCGATAAAGTTTCAATACTTTTGCTGCATCGGGATCATCATCCAGCAAATTTCCGTAAGCGACAATGCGCCACAAAAGATTGTCATCTCCGAAAGTGATGATAACACGGCGAAAATCGGGCAAGGGTTTGGGAAGCTGTGTGGCTGCAAAGCTGTTTACAAAATCTTTGATTTGCGTTTTTTCAAGCTCGACGCCCATTGCTTTTATTTGATTGTAAGAACCGCCCCATGATAAACCGAACGGACCTTCACCATATTTTGTAGAGGTGTTTTCAACAATTGCCGGACGATTGTTCATTGAGCCGAAAGGCATTGTTTCGGATCGGTTTTTAATTTCTCCATGCGGCCGTTGTGAGCGGAAAGGCAAAGAATCCTGTCCTTCTATTTTGATTACGGGAGCCTTTTTGTCAAGCAGGCTGCTGGCTTTGTTTTTTGCGGTTTCGGCATTTTCTTCCAGTTTGACATCGTTTGAAATCAAAACATCTTCATAAAATTTTCCATATTCTTCAGCATTGGAGGCAGATGAATATAAACCGCATGAAAAAAACAAAGAAACAATAAGCCAAATTTTTGCCATTAAATTATCCTTTTATAAGATAAAAAAATTGAACACTGTTCAGAATTGTTTTATGATAAATCCAATTTGCAAACATTTTATTAAAAAAACAGATAATATGCAGAATATAAAAGACAATATCCGCCAAAAATTAATTGAAGCGGGAAGAGCGCTGGTTAAAGAAAAAGGTGTCGATTTTTTAACGGCGCGAAAGCTTTCCGAAGCTTCGGAATGTTCTATAGGAACAATTTATAATCAATTCGGCAATATGGATGAATTTATTGCCGAGCAGAATTGTTTGACTCTAAAGGAATTGGAAAGAAAACTTAACAATAGTGACTATACATCAGATAGTTATTGCAATATCAATCGTATGGTCGAAATTTTTGCGGATTTTGTTATTGAAAATAAAGAACTCTGGCTGCTTTTATACAATTTTCATTTGAGCAAACATGAAGCAATTCCCGATAGAAAATATAAAAAGCAATTAGTTAAAATGCTGAATTACAGCGCTCGGGATTTTAAAAATTTATTTCCGGTATTGAAAAATAAACACCGAAAAATTATGCGTGAAGTTTTAGTTTTTGGCATTTTCGGAATCAGCGCTATGGCGGCAGCCGATATGTTTGAAGGATTAAAAACCGTTAATCGTGAAAATGTCTGCCGGATTTTTGCCGATACCTTTTTGGCAGGCGTAACGCTTTTGGATAAGGAGCAATGAGTATGGATTTTTTACAGATATTAATACGAAAAATAGATTATTGGCTTAACAGTCCTGATTTTTTGATGCTGCTGACCAATAACCGCTTTTTACTCATTTTGTTGGTTATTGTTTTAATGCGCCTGAAATATAATACATACAGCAGTATGTGGGCCAGTGCTTTGGTTAATATTCCGGGGACTGTTTTGCATGAATTAATGCATTTTACCGTAGGCTTACTGCTCAATGCCCGTCCATGCAATTTTACGATTTTTCCGCGTAAGGCTCCCGACGGCAGCTATGTTATGGGAAGCGTCGGATTTCGCAATGTAACTTTTTATAACGCCGTTCCTTCCGCTATGGCTCCTCTTTTTTTGCTGGTTATCGGTTTTATGATTAATCGTTATTATCTGCCAGTAATGCCTTTAACAGCCGTTAACTATATTTTGTATGTGTTGCTGCAAACAATAATTATCGAAAATGCAATGCCTTCCGGCGCCGATTTTAGAGTGGCGGGCATGTATTTGAAAGGAATTTTACTTTATAGTATATTGTTTGTGGCTTGGCTTGTTTCATTGCTCTAAAATTTTATCAATTTCTTCGGTGATTTTTTTTGCATCTCCATAGAGCATTATTGTATTGGGAGCAAAAAACAAGGGATTATCTGTACCAGAGTATCCGCTTCCTAAAGTGCGTTTTACAAAAAAAACGGTTTGGGCTTGTCCGACATCAAAAACAGGCATTCCGTATAAAGGCGAATCGGGATTGTTCCGCGCTTCCGGATTGGTTATATCATTTGCTCCGATAATATAAGCCACGTCCGCTGCGGCAAAATCACGGTTAATATCCTCAAGTTCATAAATATCATTATAATCAACATTGGCTTCTGCAAGTAAAACATTCATATGCCCCGGCATTCGTCCGGCGACCGGATGAATGGCAAACTTAACTTCAACCTGATATTTGTTTTTTAGCAAATCGGCCATAGATTTAAGCGCATGCTGAGCGGAAGCGGCAGCCATTCCGAATCCGGGGACGATAATTATTTTTTGAGAATTTTCCATAATAAATGCGGCATCTTGGGGGCTTCCCGATCTGGCAGTTCGGCTGTCTTTTTTTTCTGTTTGAATATTTGTCTTTCGGGCATAAAAGAAATTGCTCAAAGAAGTATTCATGGCTTTTGCCATAAAACAGGTTAAAATAGTCCCGCTTGCGCCGACAATTGTTCCGACTGAAATCATTAAAATGTTATTTTGCACAAAACCGATTGTTACAGATGCCCATCCGGAAAGTGAATTTAGCGCTGATATTACGACCGGCATATCTGCCCCGTTAATTGGCCAAATTAAAGTTATTCCTAAAAGCAAAGTGAAAAAGATTAATATATAAAAATATTCTTTTTCGGGATTGATAATAAAATATGCAAATAATGAAAATGTAATCAAAGCTAATATGGGATTTAAAAGATTAAAAACTGTTTTAAAATTTGTTTCAGATGATATAAAGCCCTGCAGTTTTCCGAAAGCAACCAAAGAGCCCGTTAAAGTAACGGCGCCGGTTAAAATGCTTATCGGCAGAATGAATGAAAAAGAATTTAAAGAAAGAAATTCTCCGATGGCAACGGCGACTGTTGCTCCGCCGCCCAGTCCGTTAAAAACGGCAACCATTTGCGGAAGTGCTGAAATTTTAATTTTGCGCCCGCTGACGAATCCGATAAAAGCTCCTGAAAGCAGAGCGGTAATAAGTTTATATGGCAAATGCGAAAGATTGAAAAAAGCATAAAATATTGCAGCAAGCATTCCAATTGACGCTAAATATCCGCCTTTAACAGCTGTTTGCGGTGCGGATAACAGCCTGATTGCTGATATGAAAGCGATAATACAGATTAAATATATGAAACTTTCAGTCATTTTTGCCTCTCTTTTTTCTTAAACATCGATAACATTCTTTCGGATACGGTAAAACCGCCGAATATATTTACGGCAGCAAGAAAAACGGCTGTTGCTCCCCACCAATTGTCACCTAAGGCTATGGCTCCGATTATAACAATGCCTGAAATGGCATTTGAAACACTCATTAAAGGAGAATAAAGAGCGGGAGTTACTCCCAAAACGGCAAAATATCCGATAAAAGCCGTTAAAATAAAAACGATAAATAATACATTAAAATCAAACATTTTTTCTTTCTCCCAAATAAGTGGCGTTGATAATCGGATCATTAAAGTTTAAATTAAGTTCTTGTCGGTTAAAGTCATAAATAAGGTGAAAAAAATTGTATATATTGTTGGCGTATAGCTGGCTTGCAGATGTTGTGATTTCTGAAATTAAATTGTAATCGCGAATGAGATTGGGAGCCGAAAACCCGCTTTCAACATTGCCGGAAATGTCGAAAATCAAGTTTTGCGGCGGAATTTCGGAAAATAATGTTTGTTTTATTAAAACAGGAGCTTTTCCAAAACTTCCGGCAGCTGTAATAATCAAATCAAAATTTGGCAGATTTTTATAAATATCTTTGGTTTCTATGAAAAAAGCACCGACAGAAGCGGCTTGGCTTGCGGTTTCGGGCCTTATGTCTGAAGCATAAACTTTAGCGCCGAGACGTTTGCCGGTAGCCACCGCCTGCAGTCCGGCAACGCCTAATCCCCAAATAAAAATTTTTAATGGCGGTAAAGTGCCTGCAGCTGTAATCATCATTGGTGCGCATTTTTTCAGGTTGTTTAAAGCTTTGATTACGGCTTTATAACCGGTAAGATTGCTTTGTGATGATAAAATATCCATATTCTGTGTCCGTGATATGCGGGGGATTTTTTCTAAAGCAAAACCACGGAACGGAAAATCGGGAAGAACGGCGCGGCTGAAATCGGCTATAACAACCGGCATGTGCGATAAGTTTTGCCATTCCTCAAAAAGAGGAGCCCAAACTTTTAAAAGTACATTGCATGATTGACATACAGCAGCAGGAGAATCAATAATTTCAGCGCCTTGGGCGGCAAAATCGCCATTTTTATAACCAGCAGCAATTCCCGCATTATTTTCTATTAATACATGTATCCCTTCTTTGATTAATTGTCCTGCTACCTGAGGACTTATGGCAATTCTTTGCTCGTTTTGTGCTTTTTCTTTTATAATGCCAATCAACATTTTTACCTCGTTTTAACAAATAAGAAAGTATCTCAGGATATAATCACGTTTAATTTTTTTGGAATAGGCGGTATGTAAAATGCTTTTAGAATTGTTTTGGTCGTTTTTTAAAGTTGGTTTGTTCACCTTTGGCGGAGGGTATGCCATGATACCTTTGCTGCAGGCAGAGCTTATTGAAAGAAAAAAGTGGCTTACCGACGATGAAATAATGGATTATTACTCTATCGGGCAGTGCACTCCTGGTATTATAGCAGTAAATGTTTCCACTTTTACCGGATATAAACTCAAAGGATTGGCTGGCGCCGTTGTAGCAACAACCGGAATCATAGCACCGTCGTTGATTATCATTATGACATTAGCCAACATTTTAAATATATTTTTTGATAATCCGTATGTTGTTCATGCATTTACGGGGATTAGAGTTGTAGTAATTGCTTTAATGCTGGATGTTGTTTTGGGAATGTGGAAGAAAAATATAAAAGATAAATATCAATGGCTGATTTTTGTTTTGGCTGTAGCCGTGATGATTTTTCTTTCTCTGTCTCCGGTATGGGTTGTTGCCGGAGCTGCAGCTTTTGGACTTTTTATGCAAAGGAAAACTAAAAAATGATTTATGCATTGCTGTTTTTTGAATTTTGTAAAATAGGGCTGTTTGCTTTGGGCGGAGGAATGGTAACGGTTCCCTTTCTTTTTGAATTGGCTGAAAAATATCCGTGGTTTTCTTCCCGCGAATTGGTCGATATGATAGCGGTGTCTGAATCTTCTCCGGGGCCGATAGGGGTTAATATGGCAACTTTTGCCGGATTTAAGGCAGCTGGAATTTTAGGTAGCTTGACGGCGACAGTCGGGCTGGTTTTTCCGTCAGTGGTTATTATTGTAGCAATTGCAAAGCTGCTTGACAAATACAGAGAATCCAATGTTTTTACAAATTTGATGCACGCCGTGCATCCGGCGGTTATAGCCTTGATTCTTTTTGCCGGTATTGAATTGGGAAAATTGGTTCTTGTTGATATAAAAACAGCGGTGATTTGTGCAATATTTTGGGGCGCAATTCATTTTGTGAAACTGCACCCCATTTTATATATCATTATCGGCGGATTAATCGGCGTTGTTTTACAATTATAAATCCAACGCTTTGCGATAAGTATCGAGTAAATATTCCTGCTCTTCACGGTCACTGGCGTTCATCTTGCGCAGCTTGATAATTGTGCGCATAATTTTAACGTCGAAACCGGCTGATTTTGCTTCGGCATAAATATCGCGGATATCGCCGCCAAGAGCGTTCTTTTCTTCTTCAAGGCGCTCAATGCGTTCAATCAGCGAACGCAAACGGTCTGTTGCAATTCCTCCAACTTCGGTCATTTTTTTCTCCTAAAATATTAAAATTTGTTGTAACGGAGATTAACAAAGCCTATATCTTTTGACAAGAAATAAATTTAGCTTTACCAAGAATAAAAAGTTGTGCTAATACTTGTTTAATAAAAAATATCATAGGAAAAAGTTATGCCAAGAAAAACATGTACCCATATTTTAGCAACTATCGGACCATCTTCCGCCAGCGAAGAAAAAATTTCGGCATTGATTGACGCGGGAGCCGATGCTTTTCGTTTTAATTTTAGCCACGGTACTCACAAAGAGCACAAACAGAGATTGAATATTGTGCGGAAACTGTCCAAACAAAAAGGTTTGCACGTTGCCGTTGTTGCTGATATGCAGGGGCCTAAGCTGCGCGTCGGCGAATTTAAGGACGGCAAAGTTCTGTTGCGTGAAGGACAGCAGTTTGTTCTTGATATGAAAAATGAATTGGGAACAAAAGACAGAGTTACTTTGCCTCATAAAGAAATCTTTGCTGCCATAAAAGCAGGAGATGAACTTTTGCTTAATGACGGCAATATTGTTTTGGAAATAATTTCAAAAACAAATAACAGCGCGGTAACAAAAGTAAAAGTAGGCGGTGAACTCTCAAGTCATAAAGGCGTTAATTTACCGAATATAAAATTGCCTATATCGGCTATTACCGAAAAAGACCGTGAAGATTTGAAATTTGCCCTCAAACAAGGGGTCGATTGGGTTTGTTTGTCTTTTGTGCAGTCTGCTGATGATGTGCGCGAAGCTAAAGAATTAATCGGTGATAAAGCTTTGATTATATCTAAACTCGAAAAACCGAGCGCAATTACAGAACTGGATGAAATTATCCGTCTTTCTGACGGTATTATGGTTGCACGAGGCGATTTAGGCGTTGAGTGTCCTTTGCAGACTGTTCCGGTTTTGCAAAAGAAAATAGTAAATGCCTGCCGCCGCTTAGCGCGTCCTGTCATTGTCGCAACTCAAATGCTGGAATCTATGATTGAAAAACCGACTCCGACCAGAGCTGAAGTTTCGGATGTGGCAACAGCCGTTTATGATGGCTGCGATGCCGTTATGCTTTCTGCAGAAACTGCTGCCGGTAAATATCCTGTTGAAGCGGTTAAAATGATGAGTAATATTATTACTCAGGTTGAGGCGGATCCTTTGTTTTTCCAATATATGAAAAAGGCACAGGAATCTTCTTGTTGCGTTGGAGAGGCTGATTCAATTACTTATGCGGCCAGTGAGATTTCAAAAGTTTTAGATAAAGTTGCCGGTGTTGTAACTTATACATCTTCTGGCAAAACAACATTTTTGATTGCTCGTGAAAGACCTAATATTCCAATTATTGCGGTTACTCCCGAAGAGAAAGTTGCCTGTCAGCTGGCTTTGGTTTGGGGGGCAAAACCGTTTGTTAAAAAGTCTCATTTTTCAAGTTTTGCAAAATTTGAAGACAATGCGGTAAAAATTGCTTTAGACAGCGGGTTCGCTCATCATGGCGATCATATTATCATTACTGGCGGTTTTCCGCTTGGAGTTAAGGGGCGTACCAATATTTTACATACGGTGCACATCAAATAGAGTGAAAAGGCGGAGTTTTCCGCCTTTTTTCATGACTTTAATTTTTTTTAATTTATGTATGATAAATCTATAATTGTTTAAATAAACTAAGAGGATATTTTATGAAAAAATATATATTAAGCGCCGCATTGCTTTGTTTACTATCGCATAATGCGGAAGCTCTTTTTATTTCACCGTATGTAGGAGCCGATTATAATTACAGCAAACTTAATTTCGGCAGCAAAACGGAGAATTTGTATGCGGATAATTTCGGTTCATTGGGAGCAGTTGCCGGTGTTAAATTATTGAGTATGGTTTCTGTTGAGGGCTTTTATCAACGTTCTGAAAATAAAAGTAACAGTGTAAGCAATTATTTTGTTAACGGAGATGAAGTAACGACAAAATTACAATTGGAATCGTATGGTGTTGATTTAGTCGGCGATGTGTTGAATTTGGGAATTGTAGAAGTTTTATCTTCAATCGGATATGGATATTATAATGCTGATGTTTCCTGCTTTGTAAGTGTAAATGGTTCTTCTAATCATAAATCTTATAACGAAGAGGGAAATGGGTTGCGTTTCGGCTTGGGAGGGCAGGTTAATCCTTTGCCTTCAATTGGTATCAGAGCTATGTACCGCTATACTGTGACCGATATGGATACGGTTAAAAATATGCAGGAATTTACGGTGGGTGTGCGTTATTATTTCTGATAAAATTTACAATATAAAAAATCCCCGAAAATTTTCGGGGATTTTTCTGAATAAGCAAAAAAATTATTCTTTGCTGAAATTATTTTCCTGCTTTTTGGCTTCGTCATCGGTACGAGCAATGTTAACCAAAATTTCTTGACTTACTTCCGGATGAAGATTGATGTTTACTTTATAAACACCCAAATCTTTAATCGGACGTTCCAAAGAAATGTAACGGCGTTCGATGTTTTTGCCGGCTTCTTTCATTGCAGCTGCAATGTCGCGGATGCTTACAGAACCATACAACTGTCCTGTTTCAGCAGCTTGACGGATCAAAACAACTTTGAAGCCTTGCAATTCGGCAGCTTGTTTAGAAGCGTTTTCAAACAAAGCTTTGTTGTGAGCTTCCAATTCTGCTTTTTGTTTTTCATAAACAGCCAAATTTGCTTCGGTTGCGCGAAGAGCTTTTTTTGTAGGCAACAGGTAGTTGCGGGCATAACCGTTTTTAACGTTTACTTTGTCGCCCATTTTACCCAATTTGTTTACATGTTCCAAAAGAATAACTTCCATCTCTACTCTCCTTAATCAGCGACGAACGGAAGAAGAGCAATGTAACGAGCGCGTTTAATAGCGCGAGCCAATTCTCTCTGCTTCTTTGCCGAAACGTTGGTAATACGACTTGGGATGATTTTTCCTTTTTCGGAAATGTAGCGGCTCAGCAATTTGACATCTTTGTAGTCAATAGCCATACCGTCTTCGCCTGAAAACGGGCAGCCTTTTTTCTTTTTGAAGAAAGATTGTTTGTTCATCATGGTCAATTACTCCGCTTCTTCAACTGTTTCTTTGTCTTCAGAAGATGCAAGTCCTTCGCAGAACTCATCAACTTTAATGGTCATATAGCGAATGATGTCTTCGTTAAAGCGCATAATGCGTTCATATTCAGCAATGGCAGCAGCCGGAGCTGAAATGTTCATCAATACATAGTGACCTTTGCGGTTTTTCTTAATGCGATAAGCAAGAGTTTTTAAACCCCAGTTATCAACTCTGACAACCTCGCCGCCTTCTTTTTTAATAACTTCAGACAAGTCTGAAACAATGTTATTAACCTGTGATGCGCCGAGATCCTGACGTGCAATCAGCACGCTTTCGTATTTTTGCATAAATAAATCTCCTTATGGATTCTCAACAAAATCCCTTGTTTTTAAGGGACAGATTAAATGTATAGCCGGAAAAATCCGGCAAGGACGTTGCTAATATACTCTAAAACTTTATTTTGGCAAGCTTTTTTTGAAAGCGATAAATAATTTATTGCAAATAAAAGCAAAAAAAAATATTATTAGTAAAGCTAATTTTGTTTTGAAGGATTGTAAAATGAATTTGAAGACTGCCGCTATGCTGTTTGCTTTGCCGTTTTTCGCTGTCGGATGTGTTTCTGCACCGCAGCCGGATTGCGAAGAAGAAGCCGAAGTGATTGTTATTGCCGATAAGCCGCAAAATGTGCAAACGGTTATCTTTTTGGTGAACCAAAATACCGGTGAGCTGGCCTGCTGCCGCGACAGTGAATATTCTACGGCGGAAGCTTGTGCGCGTGCGTTGGAAAAAGAATGTTACACAAGGGTGGAAGATATTCCTTACCGCAATTCAAAGTATGACTTTTTAACCACAGATACTTATCCGACCCGCCGTTGGCGCGACAATGAAACTTCGCCTCGGTGGTAGTCTATGCTTTCACGTGTCCGAACTGTTGCTTTTAACGGGCTTGAAACGCTTAATGTCGAGCTTCAAGCGCAGATTTCGTCAGGTTTGCCTTCTTTTACAATTGTTGGATTACCGGATAAGGCTGTTGCTGAAAGCAAAGAACGTATCCGTGCAGCTTTTTGTTCTTTAGGAATAAAATTGCCGCCCAAAAGAATAACTGTTAATTTGGCTCCGGCGGATATTGTTAAAGAAGGGACACATTATGATTTGCCTCTTGCGCTTGGAATATTATCGGGTATGGGGCTTATTTCACAAGAAAAATTATCTCGTTACATTGTTGTTGGAGAAGTCGGCCTAGATGGCGCCTTAATCAGAGTGAACGGCGTTTTGCCGGCGGCAGTCAAGGCTGCAAAGGAAAATATGGGATTTATTTGTCCTTTAGAACAAGGCGGAGAAGCGGCTTGGTCAGGTGGAAAAGATATTGTTCCCGCAAAAAATATTGAGCAATTGATAAATTTTTTTCAAGGTACAGTTGAAATAGAAAAGCCTGTGACTTTACAAGCCGGAACTTGTGCCGCTCAATTGGATATGAGCGATGTTAAAGGTCAGGAATCGGCAAAACGCGCTTTGGAAATAGCGGCGGCCGGCGGGCATAATTTGATTATGGTCGGTCCTCCCGGATCAGGAAAATCTATGTTGGCGGCAAGATTGCCCACAATTTTACCTCCGATGGAAAAAGATGAAGCGCTTGAAACCAGTATGATTGCTTCTGTTGCGGGAGAATTGAAAGGGCAAAGTTTGATTTTTGACAGACCTTTCAGAGCTCCGCACCACAGTGCTTCGACTCCTGCTTTGGTAGGAGGAGGAAGGCCTGCCCGTCCGGGAGAAATTTCGCTTGCTAACAACGGTGTTTTGTTTCTTGATGAATTTCCTGAATTTGCCCGTCCGACATTAGAGGCTTTGCGTCAACCTTTGGAAACCGGAAAAGTCAATATTTCCCGTGTAAATTCTCATGTTGAATTTCCGGCAAAAATTCAATTGATAGCAGCAATGAATCCTTGCCGCTGTGGGTTTTTTGGCAATCCTGCGCGAGAATGTGCCCGCGCTCCGCGTTGTGCTCGGGAATATCAGGCAAAAATTTCGGGACCGCTGTTAGATAGAATCGATATACAAATTGAAGTTCCAGCCGTTAGTCCATGGGATATGGCAAAGACGGCAGCGGGTGAATCCAGTGCAGAAATAAGAAAAAGGGTAATTGACGCCCGAAAGATTCAGCAAGCTCGTTTCTGTGCCTTGGGATATGACAATCTGCATACCAATTCTCAGTTGTCGGGCGATTTATTGGAAAAATCAGTTCCTATGGATGATGATGCAAAAGAATTGTTGCTAAATTACGCAAATCGTGTAAAACTTTCAGCCAGAGGATATAACCGCACATTAAAGCTGGCTCGGACAATTGCAGACTTGCAAAATGAAATAAAATTGCATAGAATACACATTGCCGAGGCTTTGTCTTTACGTTGGAAAGTGCCGGATTATAAGATTTAGGAGATGACAAATAATGTTGAATAAAATATCAAGGGTGTTTACTTGGACGGTTACAGCCGTTTTGAGCATATCTGTGGCAAATGCATCTGATTGCGGCTGCCCCGAAGCAACTTCTGCAAGATATGTTCCTGTCCAAAATTATCAATCGGATGTAATCTATCCGTCCGTTAAAAATTATGACTGTTCTTCACAGACACCGGTTTATACCCGTTCTGCGGAACCTGTTTATCAGGAAGTTCCTGTTGCTGCTCAGCCGCAGCCGGCTCCGCAAGCTGTAAGAACTCGTCGTGCTCCTGAAAAAGTTTATCACATGACAAGTGTTGATGAACCCAGAGAACGTCGTTTGGTTCCTGTAAGCCAGCAGGAAGTAGAACGCCGCGGCAGAACCGAAAAAACTTATGAATATAAATTTTCACAAAATGAAACTCCTAAAGCCGAAACCGAATTTGTTATGTCATCTCGTTCGGAAAGACAGAAAGTTTTTGAAGGTGAAGAAGAAACCTGCCGCGACGGCAGTATTTTCGGCGGTGGTCCTTGCAAAAGAAAAGATAAAAACGGCAGTATTTTCGGTGGCGGCCCATGCAAAAACTGCACCAAAAACGGCAGTATTTTCGGCGGTGGTCCATGCAAAAACTGCAGCAAAAACGGCAGTATTTTCGGCGGTGGTCCGTGCAAAAACTGCGCTCAACAAACAAAAGCTCCTTGCCAAAGCTGCAAACAGCCTTGCCGTCAAGCTGCTCCTTGTCCAAAAGCTCCTTGTCGTACATGTGTAGCTCCTGTGGCTCCGAAGCCTTGTCAAACATGTGTACAGCCTGTTCCGGCTCCGAAACCGGCATGTGTCAAAAAATATGAAATGCAGGAAGTTGTTCGCAGCTGCAAAGATTTTGCGCCGTTAAGCATGGAGTGGGTCGATTTCAGAATTGTCCGCGGTGATGTAAAAACTTATTCCCGCAAACTCGGAAATTATCGTTTTAGAATTTTTGGCTGCCGTCGGAATACCAAAAATGCAATTTTGAATGAAGGCCGCATTGTTGAAAAAGATATGAACTTCGGTGAAATTTTCAAAGATATGGTTTCTGATTGCTACACGGTTGTAAATCCGCAACAGTGCATTGATGAAAACAGTGTTTTGCCGGAATATGTTTTGACAGCTGAAATCACAGACTATTTTATGAATGTGTGTGATGAGTATAATTGGGATGAAGCCAGAATGGAAAACAGCCGTAACGGTTCATCTGAAATGAAGGTAACATGGCGTTTGATGGATGCAAGCAAAACCAATGTCCTTTGGAAAGGCGAATCAACAGGCTATGGTGAAGTAGAAGAAGGCGAGTATAACGGCGAAATGTTGTTGATCCAACGTGCATTTGCCGATGCCGCTGATAATCTTCGTTATTTGCCTGGGTTTGAAGATCAATTGGCCGTTAGAGTCAGTCCAGAAGAAATGCAAAGGCAAAAACAAACTCTGATGGAAATTCAGCGCGCCAGCGGCATTTGCCAATTCAAAGTTGTTGAAGATTTCGGTGCCGTTTCCGGTGGTTATGTTTCAAAAGAAGGCTGGATTGAAATAAGAGAAGTTCCGGTTGTTAAACCTGTTGTTGAAACTGAAGTTAAAGTTATTACGGCAACGCCTGTAATTGAAATGAAAAATCCTCCGGTCGTTGAAGATTCAGGTATTAACGAATCGGCAATTGTTTCTATTGAGCCGATTGTCGAAATGAAAAACCCTCCGGTAACCGAAGATTCTGGCGTTAAAGAATCAGGGGTTGTGGCAATTGAATTCCAAAACCCGCCGGTAACCGAAGATTCTGGTGTCAAAGAGTCTGGTGTTGTGGCAATTGAATTCCAAAATCCGCCTGTAACTGAAGACTCTGGCATTAAAGAGGCGGGTGTAGTAGCTGTTGATTTCCAAAATCCGCCTGTAACTGAAAATTCAGGTGTTGTTGAAAATGGTATTGCGGCTGTTGAGCCTGTTGCTGCAGGTGCTATCTATGAAGCGGATAAATTGTGCATTGTAGAACGTGCCGACTATGCAAATTTGAGTTCTGATACAATTGAAGAAACAAGAAAATCCATTGTCTCAATTACCAATTCTAAAGGTAAGAAAGGCGCAGGATTGTTGATTTCAGAACAATTTGTTATGACTTCAGCTGATTTGGTAAATCGTGAAGATAATAGCTATACGGTTGAAACTTCTGGAGGAAAAACTATTAAAGCTAAAGCTTTCCGTTTGAATCCGCATCGTAATACCGCATTGTTGGTATTGAGTGAACATGCTGAATATGCTCCTTTGGCATTAACGCTTGAATTGCCTCCGGTTGCAAAAGGCAGCTATGTTGCTCCGACTCCGGTAACAGATAATAATAAAGCTTATCTGAACAATACCGCAAAAGTTTCAAGCTATCGCTATACTCCAGACGGAATTGCTGAAATTGTGGTTGAAACTTTTGATCCAAAGGCAACAATAGGTACATCTCTGATTGATGAAAAAGGACGCGTTGCCGGCTTGTCGCATCGTGTACAAGATCCGGAAACAGATTTGTTCCTGCCGATGGAAACAGCTATGCGTAGTTTGGGTGTAGAAATTTGTGGAAAAGCTTTCCCGAAAGCAACACCAAAACCGGAACAAAAAGTATGGCGTAAACCTGTATCATCATATATTGATAATCCAGTCGCTAAAACTCCAGAGGCTATGCCTGCTAAAAACAGAAAATAGCTGTTACTTGATACGAAAAACGCTCCGATTATCGGGGCGTTTTTTTCATGGTTTGACGTAACAGTGCCAGCGTGAGCGGAAAATGCAGGTATTCTAGTCATGTCGTAAGGCTTGTATAGCTTCGGGCTGGATAACGATTGTTTAACACTGTCTGTTTAAGCCGGTGGAGTTTTGTGGTTAGAAAGTGTCACTTTTTTGGTAATAATATAAACATTTTCTTCGCATGTTAGTCTTGTAAGGTTTTAGGAGGGAAATATTACTTGTATTTAGGAAGATTTAATTAAGGCTTTGCATTTACTAATATGTTTATTACACAACAAAAATTACGCAAAAAAGTGTTATTTTGGTTTTTATTCAAACATTTTCTGTTTGTTTTTGTAATATTTTTAAAAATATAAAGGACATAAAAAAGGAACCCCCACGTAAAACGTGGGGTTCTTCATATGCGGGTGTAACCCTA
>CAVIWQ010000024.1:5231-16939 GCA_963646605.1 Bacteroidaceae bacterium | reverse complement strand
CAGAAGGTTCAGCTCCTCGTTTATCTCTTTGTCTCATTCCGCCCAAATGGTCTGAAAAGTCAAAATAAAAATCGTGTTTTAATTCTTCTCCCAGTTCTTTACAGAGCAATTTTGCATTTTCCGCTGTCAATACCGGACGATAAGTTTCATATACTTCACGCAGCAAACACAGCATAAATGGTTTTGCGTAAGGAAATGTTTCGGGAGCGTAAGGAACGGAAGATTCAGTGCGGTAAACCGATTTTAACGGCGCCGAGGTGTTAAGATAAGAAAATTCCGGTTTGTGATTGATAACTTCTTGACTGTATTGTTTCATTTTTTCCTCTGATTTTTGCTTTTAATTTTTAGCAGCCTATTTGTTTTTCCCTCCAGACGCCTAGGCTGCCGTAAAGCAGAAACGTCAGAGGCTTATAATGAGGATAAGGCACAAAATCAGAGAAATATGTAGGATTGAAACAGGCAAAATCGACTGTGCACCGCTCTTAAAAGCGATGGTCGGTAAAAACATTATGTTTTTGCGATCTGTCATTGTCGATTTAATATCCTTTCGGAAATTAATATTAATTAAGCATTTTCTGATTGTAAACAAAAAAATAAAATGAAAGTAAAAAAATGCTGTCTGAAGTGACAGCATTTAGGAGATTATTTGCCTTGTTTGCGGATATAAGTGCCGACAATCCTTTCTGCACATTCGCTTTCGGAGTATGACTGAGCTATAATTTCTTTAATTTCGCTTTCGCTGATTCCACTCATGCCGGCAGTTGTTTTTATATATTCCGGTTTGCCGTCTTCATATACTTCAGTTTGCAGTTGGTCAAAATTTTTTAAGATAAAGTCGCGAATATGATCCGCTTTTTCGTATATCTTTCGTTCGGATTCGTTGCGAGGTTGTTGATAAAGCGTTATATAGAAGGAATTCGGAGCATATTGCCACAAATGATCATCGGTGGCATCTGTTGTAAATCCGAATGTTGATGTTGCCATACTTAAAAAATTTCCCATTGACATCGGGTTATATCCGGGGTCAATAAAAAGCGTGCGGTCGGTATATCCGTTTTTTGAGGCTTTAATCAAAAGTTTTTTATTGCCGCGTTCAATATTGGCAATGCAAGGTGTCGAACAAATTTTTTGTCCGTTGATATATATTTCGGTATCTGCAATATTGGAATCAAAAGCTAATTCCTGCTTGCCGCTGCTGAATATTGTTCCGCAAGCGCATAATAAGTTAACAGAGGCAATTGCCATAATGATTTTTTTCATGATATTCCTTTGTTATTATCTATTTTCATCACGATAAACGGAGAAAACATCTTCTGGAGGAAAAGGACCTCGGCGGGAAATATTTTCAACTTGAGTTAAAATTTGATCATCAAAGTAGACGTATATATAGTCAATTTGATAATGTTTGGCGCCATCGGCATATTCTTCTTCAGGAAAGCCGCTGACGGCAACATAGCGATATTCATAAACCTGCTGGCCGTTGTGGCTGAAAATTTGTTCCGGTTCTCCATATTTGGCAACAAGCTCTTCGGGAGAAGAAATGCTTTCGGCAATATCTTTGCGCACCTTTTCTGAATTGGCAAAGACCGCGTTTCCGTAAGATGCACAGCCTGAACACAGGGCTAAAACGAATATAATTGCAAAAATTTTATTGGGCATTGTTTCCTCCTGTTACGGAAGTATCGCGCCATCTTATAAGACGCGCCGTCAATCCGCGTCCGGTTTGTTGTTGGATTAATCCGAGAAAAGATGATGGCAAGTCTGATAAACTGTCGTTTATGGCAGTAGAGGTAACAATTTCTTGGCGAATGTTTGAGTTTTCTGAATTTTTTTGAGTGAAAATTGTACTGGTATTTATTTTTCCGAGATAAATAACTTCACCGTCGGCAATATTAAATCCTCCGCGGTAACGTTGAGCATAATTTATATGAGCGCTGAAATATCCGTCTTTGCCGAAAAGTCTGAATGATTTAACGGTGTATGTTCCGGGGTCAAGCATAAATACGGATATATTTTTCATATCAAGCGTGTAGTCGCGTCCGGATAAATCGGTAACAATCAGCTCGCCATGTAAAGGGATGGAAGATGTTATATCGTTATGCTCTTCAATTACAACAGCAGCTTTGCCTCCGCGGCTGAATACTTCGCTGTTGAATACGGTTTCGGCTTTGGTCAAATCGCTTTCGTTCGGAAAGTGAGGCAAAGCACAACCGGAAATAAAAAGAGCTATGAATAAAATAGTCAGCAGTCGCATAAGTAAACCCAAATTATTTTGTTTTTTTTATTGTAGCAGAGCGGTGCGTTTATGCAAGAGTTTTAATAACAAAAGCCGCCGTATTTGAAAACGGCGGCTCAGAGGAGAAAAACAGCTTAGAAATTATATTGCATTTGAATGCCGAACATATTGCTGTAATTGCGGTGGCTGGCGTCCAATGTGGTTGCGCCGTCGTCATTATATGATTTTGCCGTACGCATAAACAGGTGCGCATATCCGGCGTCAAATTGCCAATTTCCTGTTTGGTAGCTTGCTCCGGCAGTTGTCCAAAGACGATTAGAGTCAGGAATACGCGCCGTGCGGTATTTGGGGCTTTTAATCGGGGTCGGATCGTAAGAAATGCCGACGCGGAATGTCCAGGCTTCCGAATGGTAATAGTCAACGCCTAACGCATAAGTCCAAACATTTTTCCAATTTTCTTCAATAACGGTTGGATTGGGCGAAACCGAGGATTGAAGCACGAAATTATCAAACACGTCCCACTTTGTCCAACGTGCGCTTCCGCTTAAACCAAATTTGTCATTCAGTTTGTGATAAGCAGACAATGTCAGTTGGTTAGGCAAAGTCATTTTGGAATATCCTTCATGGCTTCCATTTAAATAAGGGGCTAAATCGGCGCGTTTAATGCGGTTTTTGCCTTTTACGGTATGAGCGCTGTTTAATCTGTAAGCAATTCCAAAACGGGTATCTTTAACCGGTTCGTACATTATACCGAAGTTAGAAGCCCATTCCCATCCGTCCAAATCCATTTGGTTGCGTGATTTTGGCATTCCTGTTAATGAATTAATAAGATTGCCGTGAACATAGCGGCGGATTAAAGTGGCGCCGAAAGTGAGCTTGTCAGTTATTTTATAAGCTCCGCCGGCGGCGACATCAACAACTTCCAATTCGGTTTTTATGCCGTGAGATGAGCCAAACCAGTCTGAATTGTAGATAGAAGCTAAACCAAAAGGAGAATAAACACCACCTCCGATTACAGCACGGTCATTGATTTTGTATTGAGCAAAACCTGAAGGCATTACCTTATAAAAGTCCATTTTTCCTTCCGGTGCGTTAGGCATTTTTTGCCCTGTACGATTTAGAGTCAAGTCACCTTCGACAACAGAGTGCATTTGAACGGTTGAAACTCCTAATTGTCCGCCGCTGTCTTTCAAAATCATTCCGGCAGGGTTGAAAGCCACAGCTGAATAGTCATCGCCTGTAACTCCGACACCGGCAAAAGCACGCCCCATTCCTGTTGCGGAATATTCGTTGAGTTGATAGCCGGACGCGCAAGCGCTTTTTGCGGCGCAGGTTAAACTTAACCCCGCCAATAAAATTCTTATATAGTTTTTCATTAATTAAATCCTTAAAGCATATAAAATTATTGCCAATACTAGCGTTTTATGCTAGTTAGTAAAGTAGGCACTTTGAGGCGGAATAGTTTCTTGCGGGAAACTAATGTAGGTTTTCCGCCGAATAAACAGGATGAAAAATTGTGAAAGAACCCCAAAAATCTTTGACCGAAATCGTTTTAGAGGTTATCGGCGACCGCTGGAAAGTAAAAATTGTCGAAAATTTGTTGAATGGAACCAAACGTTTTGGCGAACTCAAAAAATCTTTGGGCGATATTACTCAGAAAGTTTTAACTTCAAATCTGCGCAAACTTGAGGAGCGCGGTGTTTTGATTCGCAAAGTTTATGCTCAAATTCCTCCAAAAGTTGAATATAAATTGACGGCAATCGGTCAAAAACTGAAACCGACAATTGATTCTATGTTGGAATGGGGTGCGGAATATCGTTCAAAAATGAATAATCTTTCAAAAAAGATATTCAGTTCCGAAAATGAAGAAGATTCTGAAAATAAGACAGAAGAAAAGAAAGATAAAAATTAAATTTCTTTAAGTTTGCAATTGTTTTTTGACTTTGTAAAATTTGTTGTTTAAGATTAATGTTATTACTATTTTTTGGAGAGGTACAATGAACAAAATTACGGCTTTTTTCAGTTGTTCGTTGATTTTATCGGCAATGACGGGAACAGCGGCTGCACAGTATGCAGACGATTGGGCTGCACACAGTTTTTATGAAAATGCCCGCCGCAACAATCAGGGGGCTATTGCAAGAATGAAACGCAACGGCTGGCCGATAGATATTACCGATTCAAACGGAAATACAGCGCTTTGTCTTGCAATGAAAGCTGGAGACGAGCGGGCATATAATATCTTAAAAGCCAATGGCGCAAATGTTAATCACAGCTGCACAGCCGAGCCCGAAAAGAAAAAAGAACTTACTTATCGCAGCGGTGTAGTTTGGAAGCCAATGTATACCGTAGGCACAATTGCTGTTGCCGGCGGTATTGCCGCTTTGTCAGTCGGCGGAGGAGGAGGCGGCAGCGGAAGCGGTTCGTCTTCAAGCAATAATAATTCCGGTGACAACGGTGGTAACAACGGCGGCGGCAGCGGCGATGTTAACGGAGGCGTCAGTACTGACGATATTGTAACCCCGTTGGCTCCTACTTATTTTGAAACAGATGAATATCAAAAAGGAAATTTTCTATCTGACATAAAAGCTTCAACCGCGTATTCCCGTCTTTACGGGCTTGATGCCAACGGTAAACTGGCTTCAAAAATAGAAGCGGTTACGGTCGGTGTTTTGGACAGCGGCGTCGATTCCAGAAATAACGATTTTCAAAAAACATCGGTTATTGGTTTTAATATGGATTATGGTCCATGCCGCGGTAGTGATACCACACACTGTTGGTCATACGAAAATGGTATGATGAAGTTGACCATTGACAATCCTGACGGCACTTATGGGGAAATGACATACATATAAAGGATGTTGATGAGAGTGATTACCAAAAATGGGCAGCAGGTTACGGCGATGACTATGATTGGGATGAAAATTCCGATTCTTGGCTGCCTGAAGAATTGGTATGCGTTGGCAGCAACTGTATAAATGGAGAAGTTGCACACGGTACTCATGTGGCGGGTATTATTGCTGCTGATAAGAATAATTCTCAAATGCACGGCGTGGCTTTTTCAAACGCCCAAATAATTGCCGGACGCTGGGATTTTCATCTTCCTCCGTCTATTCCTCTGGCAAAAATGGTGGATATGGGAGCGCAAGTTGTCAATATGAGTTTTGGTGTCGATTCCACAGACCTCATAAATGCCAAAACGCTGCAAGGGCTGTCTACGGAAAACGCCGCGGAAGTTGTTGGCGGCGGGTTTACTGATATGATTCTTGACGGCATTGATAAAGCTATTGAAAAAAATACGGTTTTGGTTATGTCTGCCGGCAATAATAGCAATGCGCAGCCGGGGATTTTAAATGGTATTCCTCTGATGACGGACTATGCCGAACGTTTGAAAAATTTGTTTATTACAGTTGTTGCTACCGGACATGATGGAAAAATAGCTGATTATTCAAACCGTTGCGGTGCTACAGCCGCATATTGCATAGCGGCTCCCGGCGGCGATGATACAGGGCTTATTTGGTCTACGGTTTCATCAGGAGATGCGGTTGCAGGAATGGCTGGAACTTCAATGGCTGCGCCTGTGGTTACCGGCAGTGTGGCTTTGTTGATGGGAGCCTATCCTTATCTGACGCCACAGCAAGTGGTCGAGCTTATTTTTGAAACGGCTGACAATGATGGAGTTTATGCCGATAGCGCTACTTATGGTCATGGTATGCTTGATTTGGCTGAAGCTACAAATCCTCAGGGCTATTTGGGAACAATCGGCGGAGATACTACAGATGACGAACGTACAAATGTTGCGGCTACATCTATTCGCGTTCCGGCGGCATTTAAGGAGGCATTAGTCAAAAATATGCCTAAAACTATGACCGTTTTCGATAAATATAACCGTCCGTTCCAGATGAAGTTGTCGGCTTTGGTTAGTACAACGCACAGCGGTGAAAAAAAGTTCAAAAACGATTTGTACAACTTTTCAAGACATCAGCCTAAAACAACAGTAGCAACAGAAGGCTTTACATTTGGTTTTGCGCCGTCTGCTTATAACAACACTGATAGCGGCATGGGGATTATCGATATGTCTTATCAGGGGGATAATTATAAAACTTCGTTCTTCTTTGCTGAAAACAGCGAATATAGCACCGGTGTTTATCAAAATAAAACTTTGTTTAATCCATATCTGGCAATGAACAACGTTTATGGTTTATCAAATAGTCTGCAATTTGATAAATTAGGCTTTAAATTTGATTTTATGACCGGTGAAAATGGTTTGTATGACGGCGATAAAAGTTATAATGACTATAATTTCGATAAAAAAGCCTATGCTTTCAACTCGGAAGTTTCGTATAAAATTACGCCTGAGTTTGATGTGTCAGCCTTGAGCGGCGTACTGTCGGAAGATGATGCTCTGTTGGGAATGAATGGTCACGGTGCACTGAGTGTCGGAAACAGCAACACTTTTTATACAGGGGTAATGTTGAATTGGCAGCCGTCTGAAAAATGGGGCTTTAGCGGTGCTTATTATCATGGATTGACGGATAGCGCGAATGCTGCAGGCAGTATGATGTCGACATCTCGCTTGATGAGCAACAGTTTTGCCTTAGACGGACATTATAATATGAACAAAACTGATGTTGTCGGTTTGCAGTTGTCTTCACCGTTGCGAATTTATAACGGTCATGCCGATTTTGATATAGCAACCGGACGCGATAACTTTTCATCGACTGTATATCGTGAAAAAGTTCGCGCAAGTTTGAAACCATCAGCGCGTGAATATAAATTTGCTCTTTATCACAATCGTGAGTTAAGTGAAGATGTTTTGCTTAAAAGTGAATTTGCCGTTCGCTTAAATCCAGAACATCAGAATGATGCTGAAACGGATTATAGAGCAATGCTCGGATTATCCTGGGCTTTCTGATTTTTGCTTTGCTATATAATAAAATGCGGTTTTGAAGTTTTTTCAAACCGCATTTTATTTATTATATTAATTGTGATGAAAGCGGTTAAAATTTCAGCGCTGATTGAGAATAAACTCACAGCTTGGAAGGCTAACGAATAGTATAAATTTATTATTGAAGTATGTTTTTATGCTGCGGAGAAACATGATATACTATAAGCCATAAAAAAACCTCCTTTGAAAGGAGGTTTTTTGTTCGTAATAAATATCGTTTAGAAAACGTAGCGCAAACCGCCATAAAATTCATGGTTATGAATTTGACCATCGTCAAGTTTGCCAAAATCAAAGTAACGATAACCAATATCCAAATTCAAGCGGTTAGTCATCTTAGCAGACAAACCTGCACCGAGTGACCATGTGAAACGATCTTTTTTGTAACTGCTGGAATTTTGAACACCGCTGTTATTGTAGCTGAAGTTATATTCCAACTCTGTCCAACCGATACCGGCATTTAAGTACGGAGTGAACCAGGTGTACGGAGATAAATCCCAGTAAACATTAAACATATAAGACGTATAATCAAATTCGCCTTTGCTCTTGCTGACGATATCTTCACGTCCTTCCATAGGAATTACAATTGTTTTTTTATCTTCGTTGGTATCACGCCAAATATATTCGACTTCAGCGCGGAAATATTCGTAACGATAACCAAGAGCGCCGCTCAACATCAAATCTGTTCCGCCGATATCAAAACGGTTGTTGGCTTTGCTGTCATCATCAATTGTCGGATTGGCGCCGCCGCCACGTACAGCAAGATAAACACCATCACACTCGGCTTGAGCCGGAGCTGAAGCAATAATTCCCAGCGCAATTGCTGAGACCCCAATCATCATTTTTTTTAACATTCAGTTTTCCTTTGCAAGTTGTTGGACAAAAACTCTCTGCACAAAACATTACTTTATTTTGGCTGCAGAATCAAGTTTTTTATATTTGAAAGCAAAAAATATTGTAAAAAACATTCTATATATGCTAAATGTATGTTTATGAATAAAGAAAATACTGATACATATTCTTCATCTAGAGGGGGCGGATTTCATAGCTTTGCTGTGGCCGCGCTGCCTCTTGTTCGGCATATTTTGGGGCAAAAAGGAATGGTTTCTGTTGATTTGCTGGCAATGTGGGAACAGATTGTCGGCGAAGAAACCGCTGCTTATACATTTCCCGAAAAGCTTGACTTTCCCCGTGGACAGAAAAACAATGGAGTCTTGCGTCTGAAAGTTCCGGGAGGAGCTTTTGCTTTAGAAATCAGCCACCGCGAAAAATTTATTATCGAAAAAATAAATGCTTATTTCGGCTATAGTGCCGTTTGCAGTTTGAAAATAATCCAAGATCCCAATATGGCGGTTAAGATGATTGTCAACAGAAAATCGCCAGAAAAACAAAAAACTCTTGTAAGCGAAGAAGAACAAAACTATATTGTCGAATTAACAGATGAAATTGCTAATGCCGGATTAAAAGAAAATTTGATGAGACTCGGCAAAAGTATTTTTAATAGAAACCATAAGTGAGTTGACTGAAGTATGTTTGAAAAAGTTATAAAAATAACCAGCCGCGTTTTGACTATTGCCATTATGTTTTTATTGGCAGACAGTTTTTATTTGTCTCAAAAAGGATTTTCTTTGCAGGATGGAAAAATTGTGCTGATAAAATCGGCTTCAGCTTCCGAGAAAAAAGAAGCCGTCGTCGATACAAGAGCTTTTCAGATGGAAGCACAGCATTTTCTCGGAGACGCCGATGCTCCGATAACTATTTATGAATTTTCATCTTTAGGATGCACGCATTGTGCTGATTTTCATTTGGGTATGCTGCCGAAACTGAAGGCGGATTTTATTGACAGCGGAAAGGTTAAATTGGTTTTTGCCGATTTTCCAATTGATAAAAAATCTATGCAGGCAGCTATGCTGGCTCGTTGTATGCCTAAAGATAAGTATTTTGATTTTCTGTCGCTGTTGTTCAAAAAACAGACAACTTGGGGACTTTCATTCAGAACAGAAAAATTGTTGGCCGGTTATGCCGGAGGCGAGGGTTTAAGCGAAGAAGATGCTAAAGCTTGCATGAATGATGATGAAGTTGCTGCCGAAATTATGTATATCAGACAGCAGGCAATGGAAAAACTCAATGTTCAGGCCACCCCGTCGTTTTTGATACGCGGTGCGGACGGCGACACATTGTTGACAGGTGTGCCTGATTATCAAAAGCTCAGTGATTTGTTAAACAAAAAATTGTCTGATTAATAAGTCGGTAACTTTTGAGGAGTATAAGATTTTGGCAAGCGGAAATGTTCCTGAAGATTTGCAGAAACTGGGCGAAAAAATCCGTAAATTACAGGATAAACACTCAGATGAGCGCAAAAAAAAATCTTCCGGATTTGTTTCAGCAGCCAGAATCGGAATTACGGTAGCCGCTGATTTGTTGGCGGGTGTACTGGTTGGTGCGGGAATAGGCTATGTGTTGGATTTGCTGTTTGGCAGCAAACCTTTAATGTTAGTTATATTTTTGCTGTTTGGTGGTGCGGCAGGCTTTTTAAATGTTTACCGTACTGTGAAAAATGAAGAAAGAAAATAGCCGAAGGAGTTTGTTGACGTGTCAAATCCTATGGAACAATTTAATATTAAGCCGATTGTGCCGATTAATGCCGGCGGATACGACATATCTTTTACCAATTCATCGTTATTTATGCTATTGGCTGTTTTATCATGCACTTTGCTGTTTGGTCTGTGCTTACGCAAACGCAGTGTTGTCCCAAATAAAGCTCAGGCTTTTGCCGAAATGATTTATGATTTTATACACGGCTTGGTTAAAGACAATGTCGGTCCTGAAGGTCTGAAATATTTTGGTTTTATTTTCTCTTTGTTTTTGTTTGTAGCTTTTGGTAACGTGTTGGGGCTTTTCCCTTATGCGTTTACTTTTACTTCACACGTGGCGGCTGTCGGAACCTTATCTCTGACGGCATTGCTGTTTAATATGACAATCGGTATTAAAAAGAAAAAATGGGGCTATATTCGTACCATTATGCCGAAAGGCATTCCATGGGCTTTGGCTCCGTTGGTTATGCCGATTGAAACAATTTCGCTATTGTCCAAACCTTTCAGTTTGACTATCCGTTTGGTGGCAAATATGACGGTAGGGCATATTATGCTCAAGATAATAGCTGGATTTGTTGTGGCTCTGGGAGCTGCCGGACTGGTTCCGCTGCTTTTTGATGCCGGTATTATTGTTTTTGAACTGTTTATTGCATTGTTACAGGCTTTTATTTATACAGTATTGAGCTGTATATATTTAAGTGATGCAATTCACAGCCATTGATAAAATATAAATTTTGGAAAGGATAAAAAATGGAACCTATGGCTTATATCGGCGCTGCTATGTGCGCATTGACCATGACAGTTGCTGCTTGGGGTGTTACTAAAGTTTGGACAACTATTATTACAACTGTTGGCCGCAATCCTCAGGTTAAAAAAGATGTTGATATTTATGGTTGGGCCGGTTTTGCGGCTGTTGAAGCTATCGCGCTTTACGCTTTGGTTATTGCTTTGGTTATGTTAACCGGCGGAAGCAACTAGTATATATTAACGGAAATAGAATAGGACGATAAATTATGCCACAGCTGAATAGTGCAACTTTTATATCGCAGATTTTTTGGCTTATAGTCAGTTTTTCGCTGATGTGGTTGGTTGTCGGCCGTTTTATTGTGCCGAAAATAGGCGATGTTAAAGAGCGTCGCCAACATAAAATCAATGACTATCTGGCAGCTGCCGACGAATTCAAGCAATCGGCCGAAGAGTTGGTTGCCCGTTATAATACGGCTATTGAAAAGGCGGAAAAAGCTGCCGATGAGTCATGGAAACAGGCGCGGAGCGAACTGGCAAAACAGTCTGAACAGCTGCAAAAAGAAATGTCCGAACGTTTGAAAGAACGCTTGAAAAACAGTGAGGATGAATTGAATAAGAGCAAAATTGAAGTAGAAGCTCAGGTCGATGTCCTAGCTGAACGTTTAGCCGTTAAAATCGCCGAAAAATTGCAATTGCCAGAAATCGGCGAAGCGCAAATTTTATCAGCAAGCAAAGAAGAAGGTGGCAAAAATGTCTGATGTTGTTACAAACAGTGCCGGAAAAGAGCTTATAGATGCAACACAAGAAGCTGTTATTGGCGCAGTGAGCAATGTGGAAAATATTTTGCAAACCAAAACCGCTGAAATTGCCGAGCATCATTCTGAATTGTTTTATCAATCTCCTGAATTTTGGGTCGGAGCGGCATTTGTTTTGGTTGTTATCGGCTTGTTTTGTCCGATTAGTAAGCTTTTACGCGGTTTGCTGACTAAAAAAATCGATGGAATTGTTCAACAGATTCAATCTGCTTCAGATTTGCGTGATGAGGCCAGACGTTTGTTAGCCGATTATGAGCAGCGTATGGATGGTATAAAAAGCAGTTCTGATGAAATTGTCAGAAAAGCAGATAAAGAAGCGGCAGCTTTTCGTGAAAGAGAAGTTAAAAAACTTGAAAATGAGTTGGCTGCTCAGG
>CAVIWQ010000024.1:0-5192 GCA_963646605.1 Bacteroidaceae bacterium | reverse complement strand
GGCAGTATCTGAGTCTGAAAGGCTTGTTGCCGGCCGTGCAGCTGATATTTTGCAAAAGGCAGTGAGCGCAAATTTAACAAATGAAGGAAAATCTGCGTTGATTGACGCTTCAATTAATAGAATTTTATCTCTAAAATAAGGTGTTAAAACCGAGTTTTTTCAATCCCAGTAATATGGAATACACGTCATAAAAAGCGTTATGCTCATCTAACTTCAGGTGAGCTATTTCTTTATCCAAATTTAAGAGTTTTCCGATTTGTCCCGATGATTGTTTGGTTATGTTCAAGCCTAACTGTTTGTATTTTTCTTTAAACCAAGGGGCAATATTGCGGTAATCCGGCGTTTTAATGTAATTAAAGTTCCATAAGTCAAGGTTGTTTTGAATAACAAGTTCGTCGCCTTTTTCTTGTCCCCAAGCGTGAGAATAGCAGGGGAGATTGTCTGCAAAATGCAAAAAACGTCCGTAGGCAGTTAAAAAGTCTGTTCCTTCATTATCAAGAAGTTCATCCGTTATGCCGGTCAAATCGGTAAAATATTGAGTTAAAGCCGGTTTGAAACGAGGTTTTATATAACAATTGAATTCTTCTGCAACACTTAAATCATCAAGATTTATTTTTAGCGCGGCAATTTGCACTATTTCGGCTTTTTTTCTTTGCTCATCATCAACAGGCAATTCAATAAAACCTTTCCATGATGCGTATTCTGTATCGTATATAATAAATTGCTGCATTATTTTACTCTTTTCCATAACGGTTGCGGCAGGCTTTATAAGTGCCTAAAATATGAATTTCATCTGCAAAAAAGCGCAGTTCGTCAAACGCATTTTGAAAAGCTTTTCTTGCGGGATGAGATTCTATTTCAATATAAAAACGAGCGGAAACAAATTGCCCATCGGCGTGGTAACTTTCTAATTTGTCAAGGTTTATACCATTGGTGGCAAAGCCTCCAAGCGCTTTATATAAAGCAGCCGGAATCGACTTTACTTTGAATATGCACGATGTGATAAATAATGAACCATCATCTTCAGGAACAACGGCGTTAGGCGCCATGATTAAAAATCGGGTCGTATTGCTGCCGGAATTTTCAATATTTGAGGCCAGAATTTTCAAACCGTAAATTTCAGCGGCCAGCTTTGAAGCAATGGCAGCTTTGGCTTTATCATTGAAAGCAAGAATATCCTGACAAGATTTTGCCGTATCGATACGGGCAATAGGCTGTATTTTGTTTTTTTTAAGAAAATTGGAACATTGGCTTAATGCCTGCGGGTGCGATGAAGCTGAAGTTATATCTTCAAGCTTGGCAGCGGGCAGTCCCAACAATTGATGTTCAACCCGCAGAAAATATTCTCCGATAATCGTCAATCCGGTTTTCGGCAATAAAAAATGTACATCGGCAACTCGACCTGCATTTGAATTTTCAACCGGAATTACCGCATAATCGGCTTTGCCGTTCTGTACCGTATCCATTGCCTGTTCAAAAGTTTCGCATGAGAGATATTCAGCATTGGGAAAAAGTTCTTTTGACGCAATATGAGAATAAGCGCCTGCTACGCCCTGATAAGTTATTTTCATGGTTCCTCCAAATGCTGCAAGTCTATACACAGTGTCCTAATTTGTCAAACGAATCGTTTTTGCGGATTTATTGGCGCAATAGTCTGTTGATGCTCTTATTTTTTTGCTTGAACAATCGGCGTAAGTGTTATAAATTGAGCCCCGAATTAAGTCTGAAAACCATGTCTTTCAGATGTGGTTTTTGTTTCAACCTTATGCTAATAGGAGCAAAGATAAACCATGAGTAAATGGGTATATACATTTGGAAACGGCAAAGCAGAAGGCGATGCCTCCATGCGTAATCTCCTTGGCGGTAAGGGCGCTAACCTTGCTGAAATGAACAAGGTTGGTTTGCCGGTACCTCCCGGATTTACCGTTACAACTGAAGTTTGTACATATTATTACAACAACAATCACACCTATCCGGCTGACTTGAAAGAACAAGTTAAAGAAGCTGTTGCCGGTGTTGAAAAGATTATGGGCAAAAAGTTTGCTGATGCAAATAATCCGTTGCTGTTTTCTGTTCGTTCCGGCGCAAGAGTTTCAATGCCTGGTATGATGGATACCGTTTTGAACTTGGGCTTGAATGATGAAACAGTTAAAGCTTTGGCTAAAGCTTCGGGTTCTGAGCGTTTTGCTTACGACTCCTATCGTCGTTTCCTTCAAATGTTCTCTGACGTAGTTTTGGGTGCCGATTTGGACCTTTACGAAGAAGCTTTGGAAAATATGAAAAAATCTAAAGGTTACAAATCTGATACAGATTTGACAGCTGATGATTTGAAAGAATTGGTTAAAGAATATAAAGAAATCGGTCAGAAAATCGGTAAAGTTGTTCCTCAAGATCCTTGGGATCAATTGTGGGCCGGTATCGGCGCCGTATTCGGTTCTTGGATGGTTGACCGTGCTATTACCTATCGTAAACTGAATAATATTCCTGGCGATTGGGGCACAGCTGTTAACGTTCAAACCATGGTATTCGGTAATGCCGGCGATGACTGCGCTACCGGTGTTTGCTTCTCTCGTGACCCTGCTACCGGTGAAAATGTTTACTACGGTGAATATTTGGTAAATGCTCAGGGTGAAGACGTTGTTGCCGGTATTCGTACTCCTCAACCGATGGCTTCAAAAGGCGATGGTACTTCTTTGGAAGAAAAATGGCCTCACCTTTATAAAGAATTGGTTGACGTTCGCAACAATTTGGAAGCTCACTACAAAGATATGCAGGATATGGAATTCACCATTGAACACGGTAAATTGTGGATGCTGCAATGCCGCAACGGTAAACGTACCGCTCAGGCTGCTGTTCGCATGGCCGTCGAAATGGTTGAAGAAGGCTTGTTGAATAAAGAAGAAGCTATTATGCGTGTTGGTGCTGATCAATTGGATCAGTTGCTGCACCCGATGCTTGATCCTAAAGCTAAGAAAAATGTTATTGCCGTTGGTTTGCCTGCATCTCCAGGTGCTGCCGTTGGCCGCGCTGTTTTCTGTGCTGAAGATGCTGAAGCTTGGGCTGCAAAAGGTGAAAAAGTTATTTTGATTCGTAACGAAACTTCTCCTGAAGATATTGGCGGTATGCATGCTTCTCAAGGTGTTATTACTGCCCGCGGCGGTATGACATCACACGCAGCCGTAGTTGCCCGCGGTATGGGTACTCCTTGCGTTTCGGGTTCGCACGATATCATCATCAGCTACAAAGATAAAACAATGACAACAAAATCAGGCGCTGTTATTAAAGAAGGCGACTGGGTATCTTTGGATGGCGGTAAAGGTCAGATTATCGAAGGTCAGGTTCCAACAGTTAAAGCCGATACAAACAGCGGTAACTTTGGTAAATTGATGGGCTGGGTTGATGAAATCCGCACTATGGAAGTCCGCGCTAACGCAGAAACTCCGAAAGATGCTCAAACAGCTCGTGATTTCGGTGCTCAGGGTATTGGTTTGGCTCGTACAGAACATATGTTCTTTGATGCTGAACGTATTCCTGATATGCGCGCTATGATTTTGTCTGACAATGAAGAAGGCCGCCGCGCTGCTTTGGCTCGTTTGCTGCCTTACCAGAAACAAGATTTCAAAGATTTGTTCAAAATCATGGAAGGCATGCCTGTTGTTATTCGTTTGTTGGATCCTCCGCTTCATGAATTTTTGCCTCATACAGATGCAGAAATGCAGGAATTGGCCGACAAAATGGGTATGACTTTGCAACAAGTTAAAAACCGTGCAGATTCATTGCATGAAGCTAACCCAATGTTGGGTCACCGCGGCTGCCGTTTGCCGATTACTTATCCTGAAATCTGCGAAATGCAAACACGCGCCATCATTGAAGCTGCTATTGAATGCGCTGATGCCGGCATCAAAGTTGTACCTGAAATCGAAGTTCCTTTGACAGGTTCAAAGAAAGAACTCGATATTGTTAAAAACATTATTGATACAACTGCTGAAAAAGTTTTTGCCGAAAAAGGTAAAAAGGTTAAATATGAAGTTGGTTCAATGATTGAATTGCCTCGTGCAGCTCTGAAAGCTGATGAATTGGCTCAATCTGCTGAATTCTTTGGCTTTGGTACAAATGACTTAACACAAACAACTTTGGGTATGAGCCGTGACGATACAGGCGCTATTTTGGATGAATACCGCGCTCGTGGCGTTTATGTTGCCGATCCGTTCGCTTCAATTGATGTTGAAGGCGTTGGTTGCTTGGTTAAAATGGCTTGCGAGAAAGCCCGTTCTTCAAATCCGGCTATTTGGCTTGGTGTTTGCGGTGAACATGGCGGCGATCCTGCATCTATTGATTTCTTCCAAACTTGCGGCATGAACTATGTTTCTTGCTCTCCGTTCCGTGTTCCAGTAGCTCGTTTGGCTGCTGCTCAGGCTGCGGTTCGTCATAAAAATGACAAAAAAGAAGAAAATCATAGCTGTTGCTGCAAAAAAGCTTGCTAAGCAATGATAAGCAACTCATAATTTTTTGAGTTCAAAATCTTAAAAAAGGAAAGTGGAAACACTTTCCTTTTTTTAGTGCATAAATAAAAATAGAAAAAATATTGACAAAAAATGTTGAGAGAGTAAAATTACAAATGTTTTTGAATTATTAATGATTATTAATCCTTTAAAAAAGTATTTATGAATTTAAAATTGTTTAGATCTCTGTATGCATCAACGTTTGTAACAGAGCCGCTGTTGGACAGTTTTTGGTCTGAAGCGCTTTATGACTTAGAAGATTCTTTTTCGGCTTGGGTTAAAACACGCAAGTCTCTAGAGGAGAATGCTTTGTCACAACGCAAAATGTTGGAAACATACTTTTCTCAGATGTTTCCTTCGTCAGTGGAAGAAGCTGTAGCAATCGGCGATTGTTTGCCTGAAGATTTGACCAGCCTTTTACATGATTATCCATCATTGATAAAAGGAAACGAGGGAAAATTGGCATTGTTGCTGCAGGCACTGCCGAAAAATGACAAAACGCAGATTTTAGCTTCATTTTTGGAGTGAGTGTGAATGCGAACAGAGTTCGGAAATGTGATAAAAGCATTTCTGGACTCTCAGATAATAAACTGTTTCAGCTTTTAAACTGCTTTGTGTAAAGCATTAATTGGCAAAACAGTTTATTTGATGCGGTATCTAAAATGTTAAACATTAAAAAATAAATTATTA
>CAVIWQ010000023.1:2237-17023 GCA_963646605.1 Bacteroidaceae bacterium | reverse complement strand
ACAATATCACCCAAACCGCCTCCGAGCTCAAAGCAACAACTCACAGTTTTGTTTTGTTCAGATTTTGATTTTTCAATAATCTGTATATCTGTAATCAACTTCAATAAGTACTTAATATTCCAAAAAGCCATTTTAACCGCCGCTTTACAAGGGTGTTTGGCATATTTTTTAGTATATGTCCCCACTTTTTCTTGCAAATCAGAAAAATAGTTCACCACAAGTTATCTCCATAGTCATAATTATTATGCGCTAAATTATGTTGTATTTATATTTAAAGTCAACTTTAAATATATAAAATATAACTTCAAATTGTTTATAAAAACAAAATCAATTATTATATAGCAATAAAAAATCACCCCAAACAAAAGCTCAGGGTGATTTCTTTAATAAGTGCTGTTTTTACAAATTCAACAGCCGTTGCACAAAATTGCAGATTGTTTCCAGCCGTTTGGCATAGCTATCCATATCGCGCGCCACAAAAATCTTTTGATCTGGTCTAACTTTTATGCTGCCGGCAGAACGCGCTATCAGTTCAACCAACTTTTCGGGAGCTGCAAAACGGTTTTCATGAAAAGCAAGTGTAAAACCTTTGGCTCCGGCGTCTATGCGCTCAATATTGGCGCGTCGGCACAGTTGTTTAATTTCAACTGTTTTAAGAAGATTTTCAACCTCAGGTGGTATTTGTCCAAAACGGTCAACCAATTCTTCACGCATATCCAACAGTTCTTCGGCATTTTCAAGCGAGCCAATACGCTTGTACAAGCCTAAACGAACGCCAAGATCACGCACATAATTTTCAGAAATCATAATCGGAACGCCGGTCACAATTTGCGGGCTCCATTCAGAAGCGGCTTTTTCTTCCAACTTTTCACCGCTCTTAATTCTAGCTATTTCTTCTTCCAGCATATGATGATAAAGCGCAATACCGACATCTTTGATATGTCCTGATTGTTCTTCGCCCAAAACATTGCCGGAACCGCGGATATCCATGTCATGGCTGGCCAGCGAAAAACCGGCTCCCAAAGTATCCAGCGCCTGCAAAATGCTCAAACGGCGTTCGGCAATCGGTTTCAGCGTTTTTTGCGGAGGAATGGTAAAATAACAATATCCGCGCAGCTTTGAGCGTCCGATACGTCCGCGCAGCTGATATAACTGAGCCAAACCGAACATATCCGCGCGATAAACTATCATTGTGTTAACCGACGGCATATCAATGCCAGATTCGATAATTGTTGTCGATAACAAAATATCAGCTTTTTTATCAACAAACTCATTCATTACATCTTCAAGCTGTTTTACCGGCATTTGACCATGAGCAACCAAAATTTCGGCATCGGGAGCAAGTTCATGCAAAATTTTCTGCACTTCGGGAATATCCGAAACCCGCGGACAAACAACAAAAGTCTGCCCGCCGCGGAATTTTTCGCGGTAGATGGCTTCTTTTATCATCACACGGTCAAACGGCATAACAAATGTGCGGGCTGCCAAACGGTCAACCGGCGGTGTAGCAATAATACTCAGCTGCTTAACACCGGTCAGCGACAATTGCAGCGTGCGCGGTATCGGGGTTGCTGTAAGCGTAAGAACGTGAACATCATCTTTCAAGGCTTTCAGTTTTTCTTTATGCGCCACGCCAAAATGCTGCTCCTCATCAATTATCAACAACCCTAAGTTGTTAAATTCTATATTATCAGCTAACAATGCATGTGTACCGATAACAATATCAACCGAACCATCTTTCATACCGGCTTTGATTTTGCGGGCTTCACTCGGGGTGGTTAAACGTGAAAGCATTCCTACCCGCAGAGGAAAACCGCTCATACGTTGTTGAAAGTTAAGGTAGTGTTGGCGCGCGAGCAAAGTTGTCGGCACAATCAAAGCCACCTGCCCGCCGGCCATGGCAACAGTAAATGCCGCTCTCAGGGCAACTTCGGTTTTGCCGAAGCCGACATCGCCGCAAACCAACCTATCCATAGGAATACCGGCGGCCAAATCTCCCATAACATCGCTGATAGCATTTAGTTGATCATCTGTTTCATTGTAGGGAAATCCGGCGCAAAATTCATCATACGCCCCATCTGCTGCCACAAATGTCTCGGCTTTTTTCAATTGGCGGCGCGCAGCAATGGCTATCAGTTTTTCCGCCAGCTCATGAATGCGCTTTTTAACTTTGGCTTTTTTAGCTTCCCATGCCATACCGCCCAGAACGTCCAATTGAATATTGTCATCATCGGCGCCATAACGTGAAACCATTTCAATATTTTCAACCGGAACAAATAATTTATCGTCATTGGCATAGATAATCTTCAGACAATCGTGGTCTGCACCGCCTGCCGAAATGTTTTCAAGCCCCATAAAACGTCCGATGCCATGCTCAATATGAACAACCAATTCCCCTATATTTAAGGAAGATATATCGGCAATAAAATCTTTTGATGACACCTTACGGGTTTGGCGGCGGTTTTGACGCGGTCCTAAAATATCCTGCTCGGAAATCAAGCAAAATTCGTCCGTACGAAATCCGTGAGGTAATTTTATAATAGCCAAAACCACATTGCTTTGCGCTTTCAATAAAGCTTCTTCCCAATTTTCGGCAAAAGAAAAGGAAATTTTGCTGTTTGAATTTGCAACCGCTTCGTTCAATAATGTTAATATGCGTTCGCGCGAACCCGCCGAATAACAACAGATAATCCGTTTCAAACGCCCATATTCGCTTAATGTATTCAGCAATTCTGCATATACCTGCGAAGGTGTAATATTTTTGGCAGATGAAAAGTCCCTTCCGGGGATAGTTTCCACGTCTATATTTTCGTTGCTGTCGGGAATATTCAAACCGGTTAAAGACAAATTTGCCCTCGGTAAAAGCTGTTCCGGACGCAGAAACATCAATTCTGGAGATACAGGACGGTACGTATCAACTTCTTTGTCTTTGGCGTTAAGCGAAAGCGCTTCCAAACGAGCTTGATAATGGTCGATTATGCCATCATTTTTAGCCCGAACCGCTGCCTCGGCATTACGCCCGAAAATAACGGTTGCCTGTGGAATATAGTCAAACAGCGAAGGCAGTGCATCTTCATAGAAAAACGGCAGCCAATTTTCCATTCCCATATATTTTTTTGAGTTTGAAACCGCTTCATAAATTTCATCATCTTTACATGCTAAACCAAAAGCTTCACGATAACGGGAGCGAAAACATTTAACGGTATTTTCGTCCAGCACGACTTCGCCGGCGGCTTGGAAAGTATAGTGTGTTTTTTCTCCGGTGGTGCGTTGGGTCAAGACATCAAATGTGCGGATTTTTTCAACTTCATCACCAAACAAGTCTATGCGCAGAGGAGAAACGGTACCGACCGGAAAAATATCCAAAATATCGCCGCGCACGGCATATTCCCCAGGTTCCATAACTTGTTCGACACGGCTGTAACCGTTAACAGATACATAATGCAGAAAAGTATCAAAACTAAGCTCTGCGCCGACTTTTATCATTTTAACCGAGTTCAGGAAAATCTTTTTCGGCGGCAGTTTTTGCATAACTGCTCCCACGCTTGACACAATTATGCGCGGCTTCTTCGCCGAAGGCTCCGACGCCAGATGCGCCAACAAGTCAACACGTGCGGCAATTATACCGCTGTTCGGCGAAATACGGTCATAAGGCACGGTGTCCCATGCCGGAAAAGTGAGAACTTCCGTTTCAGGACTGATATAGCGTAATATTGAAGCCGTTTGCTCCATTCCAGCACCATCGGCGGCAACAAACAAAATATCATTTTCGGCTTTGCTTAACAGTGCCTTAAGAACAAATGCTTCCGTACCATCGGCTATGGAAGAAAGCGTTTTTATCTCTGAAGAAATTTTTTTCAACCGTTCGAACATCATTTTATCTTATTGTTTACATCTTTATCGAAACTATATACAATCGGTATTGAATAGCAACAAATTTTTAGAGTATATGCAATGCGTCCTCCTATTTTGTATCCGCTTTTTGCCGATATAACCTCAATTTCGGGTATCGGGGAAAAATATGCCAAATTGCTTGGCAATCTCGGTATTGAAAAAATCTGCGACATTTTATGGCATATTCCCTATTCTCTAATCAACCGGCGTTTATTGCCTTCTTTTAACGCCGCCAAAATCGGCGAAACAAACAGTTTTGAAATAAAAGTCTGCGAACATATATCCCCACAGCGAAAAAGCCAGCCTTACAGAGTTGTGGTTGAAGATGTTTACGGCAGCCAAATGGTCCTGTGTTTTTTCAAAGCATACCCGTCGTCAATTGAAAAAAATCTTCCGGTCGGAAGCAAGCGTTTTATCAGCGGAAAAGTCGAAAAATTCAACAGCCTTCTGCAAATGAACCATCCTGATTATATCAGTGTTTCTGCGGAAGAAATACCTCAAATAGAACCGGTTTACGGCTTAACGGCCGGCATAACCAATAAATTTATCAACCGTTTGGCAAAACAGGCTTTGCGGATTTTACCGCAATTACCGGAATGGCAGGAACCTAATTTCCTGCAGCAGCAAAACTTTCCTGCTTTCAAACAGGCTCTTTTATCTGTGCACTATCCTAAAAATTTTGATGATCTTCTCCCCTCATCTCTCTCTCGTTCGCGGTTAGCCTATGATGAGCTGCTTGCCAATCAACTGGCTTTGGCTATTGTTAGGCAAAAAGTAAAAAAACAATCGGGTAGAAAAATAGCCGGCAATGGATTATTGCGGCATAAAATAACAGAAATATTGCCTTTTCAGCTAACAGAAGCGCAGCAAAAAGTTTTAGCCGAAATTTATGAAGACCAAGCTTCGGAAAGCCGTATGCTGCGGTTATTGCAAGGAGATGTCGGCAGCGGAAAAACCATTGTAGCGCTGATGACCATGCTAAACGCCGTAGAATGCGGCTGTCAGGCAGCCATTATGGCGCCGACTGAAATTTTAGCCAAACAGCACATGGAAACTTTGTCGGAACTTTGCGAAAATATAGGAATTCGTGCAGAACTGCTCATCGGCAAAACCAAAGGCAAAGCCCGTGAAAAAATTATTGCCGATTTGGAGGCTGGTAAAATTGATATTTTAATCGGCACGCACGCTTTGTTCGTCGATGATGTACATTTCAAAGATTTAGCTTGCGTGGTTATCGACGAACAACATCGTTTTGGAGTTCATCAAAGGCTTAATTTGTCAAATAAAGGCAACCATGCTGATATTTTGGTTATGACGGCAACCCCTATTCCGCGGAGTTTGGTTTTAACTGCTTTCGGAGATATGGAATATTCAAAAATAGATCAACTTCCGGCAGGACGCAAACCGGTTGACACTCGTGTTATGCCTTTGACCAAAATTGATGAGATAATTTCAGCTTTGCAGCATAAAATTGCCGAAGGAGCCAGAGCTTATTGGGTTTGCCCTTTGGTTGAAGAATCTGAAAATATTGATTTGGCTGCCGCAGAAAAACGCTTTGAACTGCTGCAGCAGATTTTCAGTGATAAAGTTGGGTTAATTCACGGCAAAATGAAAGAAAAGCAAAAAGATGAAGTTATGGATAAATTCAAAAACGGACAAATCAGCCTATTGGTTGCTACAACCGTTATTGAAGTCGGAGTAAATGTTCCAGAAGCTACAATTATGATTATTGAACATGCCGAGCGTTTTGGACTAGCGCAGCTTCACCAGTTGCGCGGACGCGTTAAAAGAGGAAACAGCGCAGCAAGCTGTTTATTGCTTTATGGATATCCTCTCGGCGAAACGGCACGAGCCAGACTGCAGATTATGAAAGATACAGAAGACGGTTTTTTGATTGCTGAAGAAGATTTAAAACTTCGCGGCGGAGGCGAAATATTGGGAACCAGACAATCCGGTTTTGCAAATTTTCGTCTGGCCGATATGAGTGTGCACCAAGGGCTGTTGCTGACGGCTAATCAAGATGCTAAAATGATTTTAAATAGAGATCCTGATTTAACTTCTCCCCGCGGTGAGGCTTTACGCACCCTGCTTTATCTATTTGAACGCGATGACGCCGTCAAAACTTATTTAGCCGGTTGATTTTTATGATAAAAACTGAAATATTTATGCATTATATAGGTAAAAACAACGCTAAACAGTGTATAAAAAGCCTGCGCTCCCAATTCGTTAATATTTAAAATATCAACCATTACGAACATAGCCGCATAATTTAATAGCATAGTGCTTAAATAAACACTCCATGCTTTAATATATTCCTGTTTCAAATTTTCCGCTGAACGAAAAACATAATAACGCATGGTAAAAATAGCAACATTGGTTGCTAAAATTTTTGTTGAGGTCAAACGCCGCCCTTTATATATTATCGATGAAAAAATCCATCATTAATCTTTTGCCTCAAAACAAACAAAAGCCCTGTTAAAAGGGCTTTTATTTGTTTAATTCAATTTGAACTATCTTCCGCGTTCTTGTTGTTTGGAAACTCCTTGCTGCACAGCTGTCAAATTTCCATTGCTGTCATGAGCCAAACCGCGTTTTTTTAGCTGAGCTTTATGTTTTGACATAAAATTCAATTCTATATCAGACAGCTGTTCACCATTATTTTGGCGTTTTTGCATATCATTGCAAATATCATCGTTTATGCACAACAGCTGCAACATTTGTCTTTCTTTGAATTGTGCCATATTGGCGTTTGCCGCCACACTGCCGCCGCATTGATATTTTCCATCTTTGTTTTTATAAGCCATATAAAAACCGCGGGGATCAACTTTATCCGATTTTTCGCTGCTGTATCGAGGTAAAAGTTTATTGGCTTGCAGACCATTAACCGTGCCTTGATAAGCTATTTGCGAACCTTCGATATAATATTTTAATCCGGAAGCCGTTTCATGGAATGATTTAAGATTTTTTCTCACTTCTTCAAAATGAATTGTTTTGCCTTTAGTCGGCTCCTGATGTAATTTGTTGCGCATATAAGCTTCAGCGCCGTATTCTTCTATATAATGCAAATCAGAACTGAGCTGGTTTTCATAAGCTCTGTCTGTTTGGCTAAAAGCCTCTGCTGCTTTGCTATTGTCTTTAATAACCGAATAGACCATAGCTCGCGAAGTTATATCTTTTGCAACTTCTTGCGGCCAATTATTACGCTCTGCGACCTGCTCTGCATATTTTTGAAATTTTGCATTATCCTCATCAGAAGCAAAAACATATTCATGCTGCTGATGGCTGACAACCTCAATATTAATCCCTTTGAACTCACCCGTAACTATTTCATCAACGGCACTGGTGCGAGAAGCCTTTTGCACAGAGGCCTTTTGTACAGATTGTTTTTCGACTGTGTTTTCCAAATTTTCGGCTTGAGCATGTCCGCCCAAACCAACAAGCATAGCCAGAGACAACAAACTTTTTTTCATTATCGGCCTTTCAATTTTGTTCAACAATTAACATTTATATACCATAATAGACAAAAATTGTCAAATAAATCGTTCCTTTTGCAATAAACTCTCAAAAAAATCCCCGACAACATTAAAGCTATCGGGGATATTTTTTATTGATCAAGGAATGAACGCAGCTTGCGTGAACGGCTTGGATGTTTAAGCTTGCGCAACGCTTTAGCTTCAATTTGACGAATGCGCTCACGAGTAACATTAAACTGCTGACCGACTTCTTCCAAAGTGTGGTCGGTATTCATACCGATACCGAAACGCATTCTCAAAACGCGCTCTTCACGCGGCGTCAACGATGACAAAATACGCGTGCAGGTTTCTTTCAGATTGGCATGAATAGCGGAATCCAAAGGCTGTAATGCGCTCTCATCCGGAATAAAATCACCTAATGATGAATCTTCTTCATCACCGACCGGAGATTCCAAACTTACAGGTTCTTTAGCTATTTTCATAACCTTGCGAACTTTTTCCAAAGGCATAGACAAACGCGCCGCCAATTCTTCAGGAACAGGCTCTCGGCCCATTTCTGACAGCATTTGACGCGATGTACGAACCAGTTTATTGATAGTTTCAATCATATGAACCGGAATACGAATTGTACGCGCTTGATCTGCTATTGAACGAGTTATAGCTTGTCTTATCCACCATGTTGCATAGGTTGAAAACTTATAACCGCGGCGATATTCAAATTTGTCGACCGCTTTCATCAAACCAATGTTGCCTTCTTGAATTAAATCCAAAAACTGCAAACCGCGGTTTGTGTATTTTTTGGCAATAGAAATAACCAAACGCAAGTTAGCTTCAATCATTTCTTTTTTGGCGCGTTCGGCTTCACGTTCGCCTTTTTTGATTGTATCAACCATGCGGCGGTATTCATTAATCGGCAGGCCGCATTCTTGAGCCATTTGCGCAACGCTTTCGCGCAATTCAACAATTTCGGCACCGTATTTAGTTACAAATTCCTGCCAATGTTTGTCTTTTTTATGCGAAATATTTTCCAGCCAATTCGGAGCCAATTCTGATTGCTGATATTCGTTCAAAAAGTCTTCGCGTTTAATTCTGCAAGATAAAGCATAACGCAAAAGTTTGCCTTCCAACCCCATTAAACGTTTGTTCAGTTCATTAAGCTGTTCGACCAATTGTTCAATACGGCTGGCGTTTAAGTGAATTGAACTCATCAATTCAACTAACTCTTTTTTAACCTGAACATACTTCTTTTCCAGAGCCGGTTTAACCGCCTGCCCTGAAATAATAGCCTGAACACGTTGGTTTTGGATTTTTTTCAAATCATCGTAATAACTTGAAATCTTGTTCAATATTTCAAGTACGGGCTCCCACAAAGCTTCTTCCATTGCTGAAACCGATGCTGATGAATGGCTTCCGACCTCATCATCTCCGTCTTCGCCGCCGGCTGAATCATCTCCGTCTTCGCCATCATCTTCTTTATCGGCAATTTCATCTACATCTTCGGCATCGTCTTCAACCGTATCTTCAAGGTCGATATCTTCTTCCAAATCTTCGTCAATATCGTCAAGATTGTTTTCTTTATCGGCAATTTCGGCTGTTACTTTATCTAAATCCACAACTGCCGACGCTGCATCTTCATCATCAAAAACAATGGCTTCGGGGTCATCGCCATACATCATTTCAAGATCGACGACATCACGCAGCTGCATTTTTCCGCCGACCAAATCATCGCGCCATGAAGCAATGGCCTTAATTGTCATCGGGCTTTCGCACAAACCGTCAATCATAACGGTTTTTCCAGCCTCAATACGTTTGGCAATGGCTATTTCACCTTCGCGGGACAAAAGCTCAACACTGCCCATTTCTTTCAAATACATACGAACCGGATCATCATAGCGACCCATTTCTTTTTCATCAAAGTTTCCGGTTTCGTCATAGTCATCGGCGGCTTCTTCCGGTTCTTCCTGTTCAAAATTATCGGCATCCGATTCAGAAATGATACTTATGCCCATATCTGAAATTTCGGCCATAATATCTTCAATTTGTTCTGATGATTCTTTATCGGAAGGAAGCGCTTTGTTCAGCTCCTCAACAGTGATATAACCGCGGGCTTTTCCTTTTTCGACAATGCGTTTGATAGCGCTGCCGAGACTGTCAATCAACGGTGCGTCTTGCGTACCGGACTCGTAAAAATCTTGATTATCTGTTTCTGACATTATTTTTCCCAAAAATCGATTTTTAAGCGCCCTTTTACATTAAGGGCAAAAACTTGCTAGCGGCTCTTTTGTACTTATTATTTAGCCGTTTGTCAATATATGCTTTGCTTTACAAGCCGGCTTTTCGCTTTTTGATATCGTAAGTTGAAGAAAAACAAGCTGTTTTCAGCTTTTATTTTTAAATATTTCTTTCACGCAGCAACATTTCGCGGTCTTTTTTCAGCATTTCACACCGCTCATAAACATCATCTGGAAACGACTCGGAATTTTCCATAATCCGCAGACATTCTTTTATGTCTTTTTCTATTTGCCCCAATTGCATTTCCAATATTTTATTGTTTATTTCCTCACGCAACTTATTGATAAAAGGCTTTTGCTGTTTTAGCATTTTCAGTTCCCACAGCGAGCCGGCAATTTTATCAAGGCCGGCTGAAGCCAACTCGCGCCACAAGGTGTCTGCATCCAATTGTTCATGCTCGCGGCTTATATCAGCCATTTTTTCCCAAAACATACTGAGTTCGGCATTGCCGATTTCAAACATACCGACTTTTTCTTCAAACTCGCCGATTAATTCAGGATAGCAAACAAATGCCGATAAAATAAAACGCGCTACTTTCTCATCTAAATTGTGGCGGACTTTCAGCTGTTCGCGGACAATACGGCGCGCCGGCGGCGGTGTTTGCCGTTGTGTGCCGGCTCCCGAAATTTTTGCAGCAGGCTGCTGCGGCGCGCGCAGTTCATTGTAAATTCGGCTGCGCATATCCTGCAGGTAGTATCCTCGAACTTTTTCATCGGTTATTTTGGCAATTTCTTCATATATGTTTTTTTCAAACATTGCCTTTTGTTCGGGCGTGTTTGTCGGCTGAGCCTGTATATTTTTACGCCACAGCAAATCGGCAAGCGGCATTGTGTTTGTAATGGCTTTTTCGTATTCTTCCGCCCCTTTGGCCTTCAAAAACTCATCAGGATCCATTTTATCAGGCAAAAATACATATTTCAGGGAGTAACCGGCTTTCAGTATCGGCAGCACTCTGTCCACCGAGCGTATGGCAGCACGAATGCCGGCGCCGTCGCCGTCAAAACACAATGTCGGTTCCGGACAGATTTTCCACGCCTCTTGAATTTGATCTTCGGTCAAAGCTGTTCCCAGCGGAGCAACTGCATAATCAAAACCATATTTTGACTGCGCTATAACATCCATATAGCCTTCGCAAATCACAATACGTTTGTTTTCATAAGCTTTATCCCGCGCATAGTTCAAATTGTATAAAACTTTGCGCTTATTAAAAATCGGAGTTTCGGGAGAATTAAGATATTTAGGCTGTTCATTGCCCATTACTCTGCCCCCATAACCGATTATACGATCACGCTTATCAAAAATCGGAATAATAACTCTGTTGCGGAAAAAGTCATAAACTTTGCCGTTTTTTTCGGAAAGCACCGCCAATCCCAATTCTATCATATCACTTTCCGACACATTTTTTGAAGTCAGATAAGCATGCAAACCATTGTTGTCAGGAGCATATCCCAAACGAAATTTTTTGATAATAGAATTGTCAAAACCGCGTCTGGTCAAATAGTCCAACGCTTCATGCCCTGAAGGCAGCAAAAGATTTTTTTCAAAAAATCCGCAAGCCAGTTCCATAATTTCATACCAAGAACTGCGGTGTTTTGCTTCTTCTTCATTTTCGCGGCTGAACTGCGGAACTTTCAATCCTGCGCGGTTGGCTAATTTGGTGACAGCATCCATAAAAGGCAACCCGCCGGCTTCCATTTCAAACTTTATAACATCGCCGTGAGCGCCGCAGCCGAAGCAGTGATAAAAGCCTTTTGCCTCATTAACCGTAAAAGAAGGCGTTTTTTCATTATGGAAAGGACAAAGGCCTGTATATTCACGGCCTTTGCGCACCAATTTCACTCTTTGTCCAACAACATCGGCAATTGGAACCTTTGCGCGGATTTCATCTAAAAATCTGTGAAAATCAGTATCTTCCATAATGTTCTTTATTTAGTTGATTATTTATTCAAAGCAGCTTTGATTTTACCGCTGGCAGCACCAAAATCCATTTGTCCGGCATATTTTTCACGCAGCTTGGACATAACGGCGCCCATATCTTTCATTGAAGATGCGCCGACTTCGGCAATAACTTCGGCAATGGCTGCTTCGGTTTCAGCATCATTCATTTGGCGAGGCAAAAATTCTTCAATAATTTTAACTTCGTTTTCTTCTTTTTCAGCCAATTCAGGACGATTGCCTTCACGATACATTTTAGCAGATTCCTGACGCTGTTTAATCATAGTCTGCATCATCGACATCAAATCGGCTTCAGCGGCACATTCTTTGCCTTTGCCGCGTGCGTCAACGTCTTTTTCCTTAATGCCGGCCAAAATCATACGGGCTGTGCTCAATCTTTCCGGTTGGTGATTTTTCATAGATTCTTTAATTGCGTTTTGAATTGCATCTCTCAACATATTTTTTCTCCTGAAACATATCTTTTCTGATTGTTGAAAATAAACTCGTCGGTGCAAAATTGCAACATAAAAAAACGCAGCCCCTTTTGAACTGAATGACTGTAAAAACAATTTTTATTTTGAAGCATTCACTGCTTGTTTAGTTTTGGTTATTTCAAGATTTTTCCATTTCACCACATTTTGAATAACCTTTTTCTCAACAGCTCTGATGTATGTTTCCATAAAATTATAATCTATTTCACCGTCAATCATCGGTAAAGCAATATACAATTCTTTGATTTTGTTCCAAGTTCCCATATTATTGTAGGAAAATATCTTTTTCATATAATTCATTTTTGAAACAAGGTACAAACCGACAAGTTCATTTTTTATGCTGCCGCCTGATAGAGAAAAAACATGGTTATGAGTAGCCATCTTATATTCAAAATCTCTATAATAAGCGTTTCCCCAAAAATCAATGCTTATAGTATTAGCTGAAAATATTCTGGCTGGCATATCCGTCCTGCCTTTTACACCATTATTTTCAACTCCCGAATTAATAAAAACAATCCCTTTACCGTTTATGTGCTTTTGCTGTAAATCGGTATCACCGGTTTGAGAATTAAATAAATCGCCTATCCTGAATAATTGTTCTTTTTTCGGCATATTCAAAACCATTTTTTCTTTGTCGGTCAGCTCATAGTTTTCCAATCCCGTTACTTTCAAATAAGTGTCAAGCTCGCTTATATACTGTTGCTCAAGCTCGCTTATATACTGTTGCATATAAGCAAGCGCCAACTCATTATTCAAAGTTGGAAGAGTAATAACATCTTTTTTAACTCTCTCCCAATTGGATTTCTTATTCCAATTATAATTGCTCAACACTTTTTGCAAAGGTGATAAAATATACAAATATTGGTTTTGGGTTAAATTATGTTTTTTAGCTTTTATTGCATAGCTGTCTTGCAAAACAGTAAAAGGATTTGACTGAAAAAAAGCCACGCCCGCCGCATTTGCCGACACACTGATAACATTTTGCAAAACCGTAGCGTTATCTTTGGGAACATAACCGCAAAGCCCCTGATTAACCGAACCCGCTGTTAATGCCGAAAGACAATAGACTTCGTTTTTTTCATTTGGAAGTTCTTTGGCTTTATAAGATAATTTATTGGTTTTGATTTTTTCAAACAAATCTCCTATCTTAAAATCTTTCCACTTGCCCCCGCTTTGTTCAAATTCGGTTTTAATTTGTGCCAGACGGAGGCTTATTGAAAATTTGCTTTTTCTTCTTTCAGAAGCGTGGAAACTTTCCATGATAAATAGTTTTTAACCGTATTCTTAAAATCTTCCTCAGTAGCAGCTGTATCAATTTTTTTATGTTGTGAATATGTCCAATCATTTCCCTTCAAAGAAATGGTATCTTCAATCACACAATCTGCGAGATAGTTGGTTTCTTTTTTGTTTCCCAACACAATATCAACTGCTTCTTGATAACGTTCTTTTGCATTTCCGACATCACGTAAATTTACGCTTGCGCTAGACTTTTTTCGATTTTGCCTTGCATAGCCGTCATTTGAAAAATCAATAAATTTCACCAACTTTTTAGCATCGTGCGGCGTTCCGACATCAAAAACATAAACCGCTGTTTGCACGCCTGCCTTTCCGCAAAAAATATCCGCCATATGAATAGAAGCAATCAACGTGTTGTTTTTTAATATTTTCTCCGAAAACCCTTCTCCCTGTGTGCTGCCGGCATTTTCCTGAATAAGCACGCACGCCCTGCCGTTTTTCATTTTTGATAAAGCCTTATCCACAAAAATAAGTCCCTTGCCTTTTGCCGAATATGGCGGATTAAGCAAAAATACCGTTGCCGGAAAAGGCTTGCCTTTGTTATAGCCTTGCTCATAATTTCCGCTGAAATCTTTTAAGGAATCTTTGTGCAAAATATTGGTGGAACCATCTCCCATCAAAATCATATTAAGTACCGCCAGCAGATAAACATCAGGCAGCTTTTCTATTCCCAGTAATTGTTCTGCTTTTATCTTGCAGATTTTCTTTCTGCGCTCTTCCGAACTTTTGATATTTTCTGCATCCTGCAGCATCAATTTCATTGCTGAAATCAAAAAACCCGCAGATCCGAGAGCATAATCCCAAACATAACTGTCTTTATTGACACAGGCAAGTTTTGCCATAAATTCCGTTACATACCGAGGGGTTAACACAACATCGTTTTTGGCACCGTCGGGCACTGCAACCCAATCATTCAGCACATTAAACAATTTGCCGGCAAAATCCAAATGTTTGTTTTGTGATTGCAATAACGGCAAAATGTCTTTTTTGACATCAATATAAACTTTTTTCAGCACGCTTTCGCCGTTTTGCGGTTTCCATAAATCTGAATATATAAAAATCTTTGTTAACTCATTGACAATCATAGATGTTTTATCGTCAGGAAGTTTTTTATTCTTCAAAAAAGAAGTTATCTTGCTGATAACAATGTTTCCATCGGTGGAATCAGCTCCTGTTTGTCCTTTCAAATCGCTTATTTCAAGAGGATCAACTTTTATCTCGTTTTCATCAACGCCCAAACCAGCCATAATAAGTCCGACAATCAATCCCACACGCTGCCCGACCGAAATGCCTAAAATATCATGCATTTTCTGATTGAGCTTTTTCAATTTGTCTTCAAAATCATTTTCAAGCGCTTGATTTTTTTGTTCTTTTTCTTCTTCCGTTAAATTTATTTCTCTTATTT
>CAVIWQ010000023.1:0-2227 GCA_963646605.1 Bacteroidaceae bacterium | reverse complement strand
GCATAATGAACTGCCCCATTGACCGCATATTGAGAAATGTTGACATAATTAGGAGTTCCATCTCGATTGAAATTATCTATTTCACCAACGGCATTAATTTTTGCCAAATTGCCTTTAGTGCCCTTAACTTCTATCATTACGGGCAATTTGTCGATAAAAACTTTAATATCTGGGGAATTTCCGCCCGTGCCGCCTTTTTTGGAAGGATAACTTTTTAGAGCATTTTCTATTTCATCATTAATCGGCTCAGTTTTACTAAAAGGTTTCACCCCTATTTTATTCAATGCATTCTTGGCTGCATATTCAATTTCTTCTTCAATACTCCTCATAGTCTGTTGTCTTTCCTTATTTATTCTGCGGCGTTCTATGTAATTATAGTTACATTATGTAATTATAATTACATTTAAATAAATAATGTCAACAGCTAAAAATATTGTATGGAAAGAAATGAAGCTGAAATAATTACGCAAAAAGTGGTGGCTCTGCTTAAAAAAGAGAGAAATAACCGCCATATCACAAAGCTATACGTTTCTCAAAAAACCGGATTAAGCCGAACCGCCATCACACTTATTGAAAACAGTCAAAACAGCCCTACTTTGCGAACTTTACTTATGATTGCAAACTGTATAGGCGTCGATTTAAAAGAAATTATAGCGCAGGCTGAACAACTTTAGAGTTTATCTTAAACTTCAACTTAAAAATAGTGACGAACAGAAGTTAAAAATTCTTCTGCATTTTTTCCCCTGCTGTTATTGTCATAGCGATATTCTGCCGCCAAAGACCAATTGGTCGACAAAGGCAGATTTGCTTCTATTTTATAAGATATTTTATCGTTAAACCAAGTCGTTGCAAAAACATCTTTAACTTCTGCAAGAAGTTTAAACCACTCAAAAGACATATAACTGCCGGCAGAAAACTCAACCGCCGCATATTGATTGTGCGGCAAAAACCCGCCATAGGCCGCTTCTAATCCGCCATTGACAAACAACCACCAATTTTGAACCAGCTCAATGGTCGCTCCTCCGGCGACATTCAACCGGCTTGCATAGCCTTCAGCTTCAGTTTCAGGATTAATAGCGCGCCATATATCCCAGTTTATACTGAAAGAAGTCGGGGTAAAAAGGCTGTCTATCGGCGACAGTGAGCGAATACCGACAATATTAAACTCGCTCAACACATTCTTATGTGAGCGGTCGTAATGCCGCCAGCGCGAATTTAAGAAATTTATCTCCGCACCGGTTAACAAACCATAATTATTGTCTGTCAAAGAATGATAAGCCGGACGGTAAGATATTTCCTGAAAAACCTCACCGTTGCGTTTTCCTATCCCCAAAGTGGCGCGCATGGCTTCATGCGCTTTCAATGGTGATTTTCCTTCTGGATTTTCGCTCATTTTTGCTTTTTTATTCTGCAATTTGCTGCGGGCAACCAAACCATTAAAACTGCGGCGGCGATATTCCGAAATTTCAAACTCTCTCTTTACAAATTGATATTGCACATATTGATAAGCCGTTTCCAAAACATCGGCTTTTTCATCATCAGAAACATTTTCCAAACCGTAATTTTCATTTTTGATTATCTGCATTAAAGCTTTTTTCTGCGCTGAATTCATTTGTCTTGTACGATGAATTATTTTTGCCTGCCGCGACGGACGATAATTAACAGACTTCACCAGCCCTTCGCTACGATAAACTGCTTTAATGGTATCCAAAGGAATGGTCTGAGCAGGAAATTTATCGGACAATTTCAAAGACGGACGCACGGCATCAAGCGCCTCCATAATCATATAAGAACAATTTTTACTGAAAAAATAATAGCGCGTTTGTGTTTGTCCCATTTCCCAGAGATGCGCGACAAACATATTCAATTCTTCATCTGAAAGATTAAGATTAAGCTCCCAAATATCTCTATTTTCTATATTATTGTAAGTGTTGATGATGTCATAATATGGTTTGACCGTCCAACCTCCGTAATACCCGCCTGTTAGCCCGTAAACAGCAAACAGCACACTGTTTTCTTCTCCCGCCGTATAAGCTCCATAATTTGCGCCATGTGCTAAAAGCTGGGTTCCTTTTCGAGCGGTATCAATACGCAAAAGCGTATGCCCGAACAATGATGACGGATTATTCATATACGCATCAGTAAACAGCAAAGTCACGCCGGACGGACGTAAATCTTTTCTAAATTGCTCGTATTCTTCACATTTTAGATTAATATTATTTATTAA
>CAVIWQ010000022.1:0-17311 GCA_963646605.1 Bacteroidaceae bacterium | reverse complement strand
CAATAAAAAAGAAGAACCGAATAATGGGATATCTATCCAATAAAAAACATAAAGCGCGGGTGAGCGCTGTTTTGAAAGTATTCTTGCTGCTGGCTGCGGTTATAACATTATTGGGATACGGTTCGGGAAAAGTTGCGGTGTTTTTTGACAGCCTGCGTTGGCAGCTTTATGTGTTTTTGTTGTTTGTTTTGTTCTATACTTTGTTGAAAAAACACTATATTTACGCTTCATTGTTTTTTTTGCTGGGGATGATAAATTTTTTTACCATATCTTCGGCTGTAAATGTTTTTGCCGCCAAAGCAAATGAAAACAGTTCATTGGAATTGCTTTTTGCCCCCCGAGCGCATGATGCACCGCGTTTAATGAAAAAAATAAAAAACAAAAAATATGCGGTTGTTGCTTCAACGTACCCTGATATGAATGAATTTGAACTCGAAAATATAATTCCTGCGGAATATAAATTTCTACATTCGTCTGAAGGATGGGAAAACGGTTTTATACTATCGTCGCTTCCTGTTAAACTTTCCGGACGGGTTAATCTTGGTTCTGATGTTTATGCAGATTTTGTTAAAATAGATTCCGAATATTTACCGTTGTCACTTATTGCTGTTGATTTCAGTAAATTGGATGAAAAACAAATTTCTTTTGCTTTGAATAATTTGTCTGCTTTTGTTGCTCAGCAAGATGATCCGGTTGTTATTTTTGGAGATTTTAATAGAGTCGGCTGGTCAAAAGCAATGACGGCCTTTATTGAAAAAAACGGCTTTAAAGTAAAAAATGCTTTAAATGACAATATTCGTAATCTTTTTATTCCTCAACATTATTATATTTTAGGTTATGAACATAGCGGCATAAAAGGATATTTGTTTGGCAAGCACTTAAATTCTTTGCCTCTGTTTACCAGATTTTAGGGTTTCGGCATTATACCTAAACAAAATAACTTTGTTTAGAAACGAGACAGAAAAATGAGCATTTCAAAATTAAAACCCAGTCAGCTGTATGCTGTTTGCGATCCGCAGAAATTTGATTTTACAAGCACGGCCGAGCTTGAAGAGAGAATGTCGGCTTTAGGGCAAGATAGAGCTATCAGTGCCGTTGAACTTGGAATTAACATTAAATCCAAAGGGTATAATCTGTTCTGCCTCGGACCTGAAGGTACGGGAAAAACCAGTTTGGTTAAACGAATTTTGGAAGAAGAGGCGAAAAAACGCCCTACGCCGAAAGATTGGGCTTATGTTTATAATTTTGATGAACCTTATAAACCTCACAGTATAAGTTTTCCTGCCGGACAAGCAGTTGATTTTGCAAAAGATATTGATAAACTTATCGATGATTTCAGCGTTGCTATACCGGCTATATTGGAAAGCGATGAATATAAAGCGGGCGTAAGTATTATTCAGGAAAAATATAAACAGAAAAAAGATGAATATTTGCGCATTTTGCAGAAAAAAGCCAAAGGTAAAAGTGTTTCGCTGCTGCACATGCAGGTAGGACTTGTGGTTGCTCCGGTTAAAAACGGTGAAGTTTTAAGTCCGGAGGCTTTTGATGAACTGCCGGAAGAAGAGAAAAAAGAACTGATAAATGATTTGAACCTAATGCAGGAAGAAATCGAAAAAGCAGCCAAGGATTTACCCGAATGGGAAGATAAGCAGCGCCGCGAACATAATTTGCTGCGTGAAAAGTTTATTAAAATGGCAGTAAAGAAGCCGATTGATTCTTTGCGCCAAAAATATAAAGGCCACCGTGAAGTAAATGAATTTTTGAAAAATATTCAACATCATATTATCACTAATATTGATGAATTTTTACCGGAAGATAATACACCGCCGCAAAACGGCAACGGCGAGGAAGACGCTTTGACATCTTTGCTGTCTAAAATGAATAGGCAGGAAGAAGATAAATTTGCTAAATTTAAAGTAAATGTTATTGTCAAAAATGAACCAGAATCAGGGGCTCCGATTGTTCATTTGGATCATCCGACTCAAGGCAATCTTGTCGGAAGAGTAGAGCGTATTCAGCAATATGGCGCGCTTTTAACCGATTTTACTTTAATAAAAGCTGGCGCTTTGCACAGAGCCAACGGCGGATTTTTATTGATTGACGCGCGTAAACTTTTGCAGCAGCCGTATGCGTGGGATTCTCTTAAACGGGCGCTTGCGTCAAAAACAATTAAAATAGAAACTCCGAGTGATGAAACCAGTTTTACAACTATTTCTCTTGATCCGGAACCAATACCTCTTGATATTAAAATTATTCTGACAGGCGATGAAGAATTATATGATTTGCTTTCAGAAAGAGATCCTGATTTTTCAGATTACTTTAAAGTTGAAGCCGATTTTGGGACATTGATGGATCGGAATGATGAGAATGAAATCGAATATGCCAAATTAATCGGTTCGCTTTCAAATAAGAAAAAATTGCGCAGTCTTAATCGTCAGGCCGTAGCCCGCATTATAGAATATTCATCACGTTTGGCAGAAGACTCAAAGAAATTGACGGCTCATATTGCCTCAATCGGTGATTTGCTGCGTGAAGCCGACTATTGGGCTAGAGAATCCAATTCCAAACAAATCGGTAAAAAACATATTGATCAGGCTATTGCCGCGCAAATTTATCGAAGCGACCGCATTAAACAAGCTATGCTTGAACAAATTGACGATGGTACCATTTTGATGGATACGAGCGGTGCAAAAGTTGGTCAGATTAATGGTTTGGTTGTTTATAATTTTTCTCGTTTTTCTTTTGGAAAACCTGCGCGGATTACAGTTCAAGCACGTATAGGAAACGGTGAATTTATCAATATCGAACGCGAAACCAACATGAGCGGTCCGATACATACAAAAGGCGTGTTGATTTTGCAGTCGTTGATAGCTAATCGTTTTGCCAAACAGTCCCCGCTTTCGCTTTCGGCTTCAATTGTTTTTGAACAATCGTACGGCGGAGTTGACGGAGACAGTGCATCATCGACGGAATATTATTGCCTTTTGTCAGCAATAGCCGATTTACCGATAAAACAAAATATTGCCGTAACTGGTTCGATTAATCAATTCGGAGATATTCAGCCTATCGGCGGCGTAAATGAAAAAATCGAAGGCTTTTTCGATGTTTGTGCCCATCGCGGCTTAACAGGTGACCAAGGTGTGATTATTCCGCGAACCAATGTTGGAAATCTGATGCTGCGCGAAGATGTAATTTCGGCCGTCAGAGAAGGAAAATTCCACATCTACGCTATTGACACGGTTGATGACGGTATAGAAATTCTTACCGGAATAAAAGCCGGAAAAGCCAATGCAAAAGGCGAATTTCCAAAAGACAGCGTTAACTGGAAAGTTAAACAAAGCTTAGATAGATACTATCAACTCCACGCTCGCTATGCCAAAGAAACTTTCGGCGGCATTGTTTGCTGAATTTTCTGCAGCAGGTCTTCTCTTGACAAGCTGAAATCACTGGCAATCCAGTCTTCTTTCAGCTTGTCAAGCAGCAAGCCGATTTGTGAATTTTCAATTTTTCCCGCTTTTATAATATCTTTTCCACTGATGGGAAAGATAGGAACGACAGCTTCATTGATATCAGATATTATAGAGCTTATTCCTTCGGGAATTGTTTGTGTTCTTGCGGCTTCGATAATCAGTTTGTCTATGCAAAACTCTTTCCCGAAACGAAAGATAAGTTTACGGCGCAATTGTTCTTCTAAAATGTTTTCTAAACCTATTTTATTTTCTGCCCATTTAATCATGGTTTCTTTTTGCCGTTTTGTCAGGTGCATACGGATGGCTAAATTTTCGGCTAATGTTTTGTTGGGAAAATAAAGCGCAAAAAAGCGGCGTAAGGGATTTGGGGAAAGTTCCAATCCTTCTTCTAAATGAATCAAAAAATCAAAATTGCTCAAATAGTTAGAAGGAGAAAGCCAATTGTCTAAAATTCCGTTATCAAGCATAATTCCGATAACTTCGGCGGCATTATGAGTTAAAAATATTTTAGTCAATTCATCACGGATACGTTCTATGGAAATGGTTTCAAGACAGTTTTTGTTGTCGATACAAGCTTTCAGAGCATGTTTATCAATAGGCGTTTTGGCAAACAGTGAATGAAATCTAAAAAAACGCAAAATCCGCAGATAATCCTCTTTTACACGCTGGTCGGCATTGCCGATAAAACGGACGATTCCTTTTTCCAAATCATTTATACCATTGTAATAATCAAAAACATTTCCTTCTTCATCGGCATAAACGGCATTTATGGTTAAATCGCGGCGGGAAGCGTCTTCTTCCCAATTATCCGTAAATTCAACAACAGCGTGGCGCCCGTCGGTTTTAATATCTTTCCGCAAAGAAGTGATTTCCAATACGGTGTTATTGATAATAACTCCCAAAGTACCGTATTTTAAGCCGATGGGAATAGTTTTAACACCGGCATCTTCACAAGCTTCGGCCAATTCATCGGGTGACAAATCGGTTGATAAATCAAGATCAAAACCTTTTTTTCCGACAATGGCATCGCGCACGGCACCGCCGACAAAACGCACTATGCCGCCATGACTGCGTACAATATCAAAAATTTTCAATACGTCTGAATCTGTTGTGATTTTATTTATATTAAGATATTTATCCCTAATCATTTTCGACCTGCTGTAAAAAAATCATATTGTAATATTATCTGTTTTTGAGTATTTATCAAATATATCACAAAAGTTAACCGCAGAAAAAGGATAGATAATTATGAAAAAAATCGGACTGCTTGCCTTTTGCAGTATAAGCTTGCTTGCTTTTTCGGCTTATGCCGATGCTCCGCAGCTAATTGGCGAATATGATGACTGGTCAGCCTATATTTATAAAGAGGGTAAAAATTCAGTTTGTTATATGGCGAGCACACCGCAAAAATCAGAAGGAAAATACACACGCCGCGGCGATGTTTATTTGGTTATAACCCACCGTCCGGCAGATAAAAGTTTTGATGTTGTTAACTTTGTAGCTGGTTATGCTTATAAAAATGACGCAAAAGTTATTGTTAAAATCGGCAAAGATACAATCAGCGATTTTTTTGTTGAGAATGACAAAGCTTGGACAATGAATGCTAATGTCGATAAAAAGTTGGTTGAAGCTATGAAAAAAGGCGAAAGATTGATTATTGACGGAACATCAACCAAAGGCACAACAACCAAAGATACATATTCTCTTAAAGGTTTTTCTTCCGCGTATCGTGCCATTAGTACAAAGTGCCGCCGATGAGTGATAAGATTGAATTAATAGGTTTGTCTAGAGAAGAACTGCAGCAGCATTTGCAAAATCTGGGCGAGCCGGCCTTCCGTGCCAAACAAATTTGGCAGTGGGTTTATTTTTACGGCAAAACAGATTTTAACGAAATGACTAATTTGTCAAAGCCGTTGCGCGAAAAATTGTCGGCGGCGTTTGAACTGAGCCGTCCGAAAATCGTTACTGAGCAAATTTCCGTGGATAAAACGCACAAATGGCTGCTTGAATTTTCAGACGGACAAAGAGTTGAGATGGTTTATATTCCCGAAGAAGACAGGGGAGCAGTTTGCATTTCTACTCAGGTCGGTTGTGCTATGGGATGCAAATTTTGCCATACCGGAAGCCAAAAATTAACCCGAAATTTGACAGCCGGGGAAATTGTATCGCAATTTATGGTTGCTCGTGATGTCTATAAAGAGTGGAATTTGAAAGAACAAGCCAGAATGTTGTCAAATATTGTGGTTATGGGAATGGGAGAACCTTTTCAAAATTATGAAAATTTGGCGCGTGCCGTCAAAATTATTTCTGACGGTGAAGGAATAGCGCTTTCTAAGAGAAGAATAACCGTTTCCACATCTGGCATTGTTCCTCATATTCCAAATTTTGATATGGAAATAGGAACCCGCTTGGCAGTTAGTTTACATGCTTCAAATAATGAATTGCGTTCGCAGATTATGCCCATAAATAAAAAATATCCGTTGCCTGATTTAATGGCTGCCTGCAGAAAATATCAGGATAATAACGGCGGGTATATTACATTTGAGTATTTAATGCTGAACAATTTTAATGATACATACGCTCATGCTGCAGAGTTGATTGCAATGATGAAAAATTATGGGATTCACGCAAAGTTCAATTTGATAGCATTTAACCCGTGGCCGGGGTGTGATTTTCAACCCAGCTCCAATAACAGAATTCACGCTTTTTCTGAAGAATTGCAAAAACATGGATTTGCGGCGCCGATTCGCACTGCACGGGGGCAGGATATTTTAGCTGCCTGCGGACAGTTAAAATCCAAAAAGCAAGTCTGATTATAATAAAAAAACTCCGAAAAATCGGAGTTTTTTTATTATAATATTCCTTGCAGAAAACCCCAGTTTATTTAGGGGTGAATACCAATGTGTCGTTAGGCACTGTTCAACACCGACAGGTGTGATCAAACCATAAAGTTTCTTTTCCCATTTTCTCTCGTTTTTGAACGAATTCACGAACGCCCACTCCTCTCCCCGTCATTCTTTGATGGTTATCCGGCTTTTTCTTATTCTCCTATTGTCATCGCTCGATTTTGCGTTTTGCAAAATCGTCCAGCGATCTTCCAGATTAAACATTATAAATCCCTTGAATTTTTTGATTATTATTAAAAACGAGGGATGACAGTGAGGAAGCTATAGCATTTCGAGTGCTTGCTCAAAAAAATAAAGAGAACGAAGAAAAAGCATACAAAAAGACCTCTCCTTTAAGGAGAGGTCTTTTGCTGTGATATAGGAAAAAGTATTTTTATTTAACTTCTTCAAAATCTGCATCGACAACCTTATCATCTTTCGGTTGTTCCGAAGCACCGGCGGCACCTGTTTCAGGTCCCTGAGCAGTTGCACCTGCCGCCGCTCCTGCTTGTTTGTACATAGCTTCACCGAGTTTCAAAGAAGCCTGCATCAAGCTTTCGGTCTTTTCTTTGATAACACTGATGTCATCGGCTTCCAAAGCTGTCTTTAAAGCTTTGATTTCGGTTTCAATGGCATTTTTATCAGCTTCCGAAATTTTGTCGGCATTTTCTTTCAAAGTTTTTTCAGTAGCATGAACCAAACCTTCTGCTTGGTTTTTAGCTTCTACAACTTCTTTTTTCTTCTTATCAGCTTCAGCATTGGCTTCAGCATCTTTTACCATCTTTTCGATATCGCTGTCAGACAAACCGCCGCTGGCCTGAATGCGAATAGCTTGTTCTTTGTTTGTGGCTTTATCTTTAGCCGAAACATTAACAATACCGTTGGCATCAATATCAAAAGTAACTTCAATTTGCGGCATACCGCGCGGTGCAGGCGGAATACCAACCAAATCAAACTGACCAAGCAGTTTATTGTCGGCAGCCATTTCACGTTCACCCTGAAATACTCTGATGGTAACAGCTGTCTGACCGTCTTCGGCTGTAGAAAATACCTGACTCTTACGGGTAGGAATGGTTGTGTTTCGATCAATCAAGCGAGTGAATACGCCGCCCAAAGTTTCAATACCCAAAGACAACGGGGTAACATCCAGCAGCAATACGTCTTTTACGTCACCCATCAAAACACCGCCTTGAATAGCAGCACCAACGGCAACAACTTCATCAGGGTTAACACCTTTATGAGGTTCTTTTCCGAAAATTTCTTTTACTTTTTCTTGAACTTTCGGCATACGAGTCATACCGCCAACCAAAATTACTTCTTTGATTTCGCCTGCGGTCAAACCAGCATCAGCTAAAGCTTTTTTGCAAGGAGCAACCGTACGTTCAATCAAATCATCAACCAAAGCTTCCAATTTAGCGCGGGTCAATTTGATGTTTAAGTGTTTAGGTCCTGTTGCATCAGCTGTGATAAACGGCAGATTTACATCGGTCTGAGTAGCAGAAGACAATTCGATTTTGGCTTTTTCTGCGGCTTCTTTCAAACGTTGTAAAGCCAGACGATCGTTTTTCAGGTCAATACCGTTTTCTTTTTTGAATTCATCAGCCAAATAGTTAACAATACGTTGGTCAAAGTCTTCACCGCCGAGGAATGTATCACCGTTTGTTGATTTTACTTCAAATACACCGTCGCCGATTTCCAAAATCGAAATATCGAAAGTACCGCCGCCAAGGTCATAAACTGCAATCGTGCCGCTTGTGTTTTTATCCAAACCATAAGCCAAGGCTGCAGCTGTCGGTTCGTTGATGATACGCAAAACATCCAAACCGGCGATTTTACCGGCATCTTTAGTAGCTTGACGCTGTGAATCGTTAAAATATGCAGGAACCGTAATAACGGCTTTATCAATTTTTTCACCAAGATAAGCTTCAGCGTATTCTTTGATTTTTTGTAAAACGATTGCCGAAATTTGTGATGGAGCATATTTTTGTCCTTTAACTTCAACCCATGCGTCACCATTGTCACCCGGAATAATTTTGAACGGAACCAATTTTCTGTCTTTTTCAACTTCCGGAGAATCAAAACGACGTCCAATTAAACGTTTAATTGCAAACAAAGTATTTTCAGGGTTTGTAACGGCTTGACGTTTTGCAGCAGCGCCGACCAAACGTTCATTGTCTGTGAAAGCGACAATTGAAGGGGTGGTTCTTGCACCTTCGCTGTTTTCCAAAACTTTGGCATCTTTGCCTTCCATAACGGCAAAGCAAGAGTTTGTTGTACCAAGGTCAATACCAATAACTTTATTGCTCATGTTTTTTACATCCTTTATTATGAACTTTGTGTTTTTCTATTTTCTATTTGCTTATATAGGGACGTAAAAAAGCCGATGCAAGTGCACCGGCAATTTTTTTATAAAAAAACGAATTTTTTTTGCGTGTATTTATGCAATGTCAAAACCGGTTTTGCCGCTTTCAATAACAGAAGTAACAAAGGCAAAATCATTTTGATTGCATGAATATATTCTGTAAAGAATGTCTCCTGAAGCTACATTGTCGCCGCTTTTATGAAAAAGATCTACTCCTGCTCCGGCATATTGTCCGGCACCGGCTAAAATGGCGATTCTATTAATTAATGCGGTATTGATTCTCGAAATTGTCCCGCTTTTTTCAGCGACAATGTCTCTGGTTAAATGTCCGAGTTGAGAAGGCTCTTTTTTGCCTTGAGCTTTTATAATTTGTTCAAAAGCGTCAAGTGCTTTTCCGCTTTTTAAAATTTCTTTAGCGACCAAATATCCTTGACCGCCTCTTAATTTCGGGTCAAATTCGAGAATACGTCCGGCCATAAATAAAGCCTTTTCCTTCAAATCGTCCGGTGCGTCTTCTTTATTGCGTAAAATTTTCATAATATCTCTGGCTTCTAAAGCTGCGCCGATTCCATTGCCGATAGGCTCGCTTCCATCGGTAATGGCGACATCAATATTCAATCCGAGCATATCTCCGACATATTCTATAAGCTTGCGCAAATGCATGGCGTCTTGAGATGTTTTTATTTTAGCACGAATTCCAACCGGAATATCGATTAGCAAATGAGTAATTCCCGCTGCTGAACGGTTAGCTAAAAGCGAAGCAATGTTACGCTCTTGGGTGATTAAACCGTTTTGTTGTTCAACGCCGGAAATAATTTTGTCTGCTTCGCAAATTTCAATATTATCAATGCTGACAATAGCGCCGCGCTTTTCTATGACTTGTTTTTTTAATCCCCGAACATCAATATTTACATTAGCTAAAATGTTCATTGTATCAGCAATGCCGATTCCGGTAGCGGAAGATTTTGTCAAAATCTTTGGCATGGGCAAACCATAAGCGGCGACAATTGCCGTAATTATCAAATCGACTTTATTCCCCGGAACGTCATCCATGCAATGATAGTCGGCAACAATTTCTTCGTTGCCCCAATCCAAACTTTTATCTCCCCGAAGGGCTTCGGTTAAATCTAAAACTTCTGACGGCGTGGTGAAAGAACCAAGAGCAACTAAAAATGAAGCGATATCCATATTTGAATAACGGTGAGCCGAAATATCATCAATAATGGCATGATAATCTTTGGCACTTAAAATATTGCCTAAAATTTTACGTTTAACGGCGCTGAGGCTCTGAGCCGGAGGGGTTAAAGTTAAAGTGATTTTTGCGCCTTCGGGCAGTCCGGTTTGCGAAAAAGCTTCAGTGTTTAATCCCAGCTCGTCAGGACGCACAATTTTATTATTGTCGACAATCTGCAAAAAAGCAAATACCGGTTGCTTTCCGCCGTGAATTTCAATGCGCGTTAATGATTTTATATTATCGATTTTATAAATTGTGCAGTCTTTATGTATATAAGCGATATTTTCGTTAAAAGAACGAACCGGAATATGTTTCAGTATAAGCATAGCTTCACTCCTTATTATAAATGCCGTCGGTTGCGGCGTGCATAGTCAGGATGTTCAACTATGCTGTTTTTTTAGTCTTTTCGCTTTTCCCGTCAGTTGTTTCGCTTTTCTTTCCAGTTAAAAGCTGCAAAATTTTTGCCAGTGTGTTTTTCATCTCAGAGCGATGAACAACAACATCTACCATGCCGTGTTCCCGCAGATATTCTGCTTTTTGAAAACCTTCCGGCAATTTTTCACGAATGGTTTGTTCGATAACGCGAGGTCCTGCAAAACCGATTAAACAACCTTTTTCAGCAATATGAATGTCGCCAAGCATTGCAAAAGATGCAGAAACACCGCCGGTTGTCGGATCCGTCATAATTGAAATAAAGGGCAGGCCGCTTTCTTTGACGCGGTTTACGGCTGAAGCAGTGCGAGCCATTTGCATTAAAGACAAAATGCCTTCCTGCATGCGGGCGCCGCCGGAATTTGATACGGTAATTAAAGGCTGTTTGTTTTTCAGCGCCAGTTCGGCGGCTTTAACAATACCTTCACCTACGGCCATTCCCATAGAACCGCCCATAAAAGAAAAATCCAAAGCTGCAACAACGCATTTAATACCGCCGATATTTCCTCTCGCGACTTTTATTGCATCATTGTTTCCTGTGGCTTTTCTATAAGCGCGTAAACGATCGGTATAACGCTTGCTGTCCTTAAATTTTAAAGGATCTTCTACCGGCTGAGGCAATGAAACTTCACTGTAAGTGCCGTTATCAAACAACATTTTTAAGCGTTTGTCTAAGTATAACCGTAAATGATAATCACATTCGGGGCATACATACCAGGTCTTTTTTAGTTCTTTTGTAAAAAGCAATTTGCCGCATCCCGGACATTTAAGCCACAAATCATCGGCAATTTCTTTCTGAGAGGTCTTTTTTACTTTTGGGCGTACAAAATCTGAAAGCCAGTTCATAAAATTTTTCCTTATTTATTATAAACACCAAAAATCATCTTGTTTAGGCTTGCTTTTGAATAAGCCGGAAATTTTTTGTTTAAGTTTAGAAGATAAATTTGCTTTTTCTACCGGTTGAGCTTTTGCCGGCTCATTGGTTTTGATGTTTTCAAGATTTTCTTTCAATCCCTCGACTTTTTCAACAAGTCTTTGTTGTTCGGCGTTCAGTTTTTTGTTTTGACGCAGTTGATTGCGCAAAGCCAAACGCAGCGGGGCATAGGACACCCAAGAATCAAGCTTGCCGATAATGTAGCCAAACAGGGCTAAAAAGATGATAACAACACTTAAAGTAGCAGTAATTTCTATATAGAAAGGCCACAAATTAATGGTAACCATTTCGTTATTCATAAATGCAATAACAGCTATAATGATAATTAACGGCAAACCGATTATTAATTTCAAGAAACTCATGTTTTGTGCCTTTCATAAAAAAATTATACCTTATTTTTTATTCAGCATTTCATAAAGCTGTTTACCGGCTTTGAAGTGCGGAATATTGCGGGCTTCTACCTGCAGTTTTTCGCCTGTACGAGGATTTTTGGCTGTGCGTTCTGCGCGCGGACGGACTGAAAATGCGCCGAAACCTCTAAATTCAACCCGTTCACCGTCTGCCAATGCGTTGATAACGCTGTCCAGAATGACAGAAACGATTTTTTCGATATCTTTAAGGGTTAAGTTTGGATTTTTTGCAGCAATTTTTTCAATTAATTCAGATTTTGTCACTTTCTTTGTCCTTATATTAATTCAGTTAAATTTAGTTTGTAAATTAGCGGTTTTTATTTGAGAAATCAATAGCCGTCTTTCAAAAAAGGTATTTTATTCGGCATTTTTTTGATGAATTAAGGCCGGAGGTTCATTTTCGCCGAACTCGATTTCTTCAATCCGATTGATCCGTTTGGATATTTTGGCGGAAGATGTCTTGATATCTCCTATATCTCGTTCAGCCATTTCAAAATGTTTTGACAAGCTGTTGACGCGTTCATCCAAACGGGCAATGTCGTCAATTAAAGTTCCGACTTCTTTTTGAATTATACCGGCTTGTTCTCTCATTTTTGCATCTTTTAGAATTGCACGAACAGTGTTTAATGTAGCCATCAGCGTGGTTGGAGATACAATCCAAACTCTTGCTCGATAAGACATATCAACCACATCGCAAAAGTTTGTATGCAATTCGGCGTAGACGCATTCGGCCGGCAAAAACATCAAGGCAGATTCGGCCGTTTCGCCGGCAATTATATATTTTTCGGAAATATCTTTTATATGTTTAAGAACCGAAGTTCTGAAAAAACGCCTGGCGTCGGCTTTTTCGGCTTCCGAAGAAGCGTTTTGCAAAGCGTGATAACTTTCTAACGGGAATTTTGAATCAATAACAATAGTCCCCGGAGGATTGGGAAGTTTTAAAACACAGTCGGCTCTTTTTTGGTTGGATAAGACTGTTTGAAAAGAATAGGCTGAAGGCGGTAAGATAGATGAAACCAAATCCTGAAGCTGAATTTCGCCAAATGCGCCCCGCGCCTGTTTATTGGAAAGAATTTCCTGTAAAGAAACCACCTGTTCGGATAAAGATGAGATTTTTTGTTGAGCGGCATCTATTGTTGCCAGTCTTTCCCGCAAAGAAGATAATGTTTCGTTGGTCTTTTCTGCTGATTGCCTTAGTCCGTTGCCGACATTTTGTGATACCAAAAGAAGTTTTTCATCAATAATTTTAAGCAGAGACAGCTTTTGTTCAGATAGAGCTTGAGCAATTTTGTTTTGCTCAAAATTATTATGTTCGGCAATTTGAAAAAGTCTTCCCGCAAGTTCAGATTGACTGCGCAGTAATATGTCGCTTGTGTGACGGCTGCGGGATTGCATTAAAAGAATAGCAATAATTGCCAAAAACAACAGAACGGCAATAGCTATTAATGCAATTTCCACAAAAGACGGCATAAATTACCCTTTTATGCTGTCAACATCAATATGATGTCCCATCTCATAAATCTTTTCATTGCGCTGCTTTTTCAGCTCTTCACGGCTTAAAGGTAATAATTCCTGCAAATGGCGGTATATCGATTCATCAACTTTTTCTATTGTTGCCAAAACATCACGATGAGCGCCGCCGACAGGTTCGGCAATAATTTCATCAATAACACCCAGAGATTTTAGATCCTGTGCTGTTAAATGCAAAGCTTCAGCCGCTTCTTTGGCTTTATCAGCCGAACGCCATAAGATAGACGCGCAGCCTTCCGGAGAAATAACGGAATAGATGGAGTTTTCAAGCATTAAGATTCTATTTGCCGTAGCAATTGCAATTGCGCCGCCGGAACCTCCCATGCCGATAACAACTGAAATCAGAGGAACATGAATTTGCAAACACTTTTGAATTGAAGAGGCAATAGCTTCAGCCTGTCCGCGGGCTTCCGATTCGATTCCGGGGTAAGCGCCGTCGGTATCAACAAAACAAATAACAGGCATATTAAATTTGTCAGCCAAATCCATCAAACGTTGAGCTTTACGATAACCTTCAGGTTTGGCCATACCGAAATTATATTTAACGCGGGTTTCAAGATCAAATCCTTTTTCCTGCCCGATAACGACTACCGAAATTCCATGATAACGTCCTATGCCTCCAATCATTGTAGGATCATCAGCAAACAGTCTGTCTCCGCACAGAGGAATAAAATCCTCAATCAGAGCTTTAACATAGTCTAAGCATTGCGGTCTTTTCGGATGGCGGGCAATCTGCACTCTCTGCCATGGCGTTAAATTTGCGTACGAAAGTTTTAACTGCTTTTCGAGCTTTAATTGCAAACGGTTAAGTTCTTTGTCGATATTGACATCGCTGTCTTTTGCCAAAGCTGTTACCGTTTTTATTCTTTCTTCGATTTCAACGATTTTTTTTTCAAAGTCTAAAACTACATTTGCATCATTGCTCATTCTAAGTCACTCTTTCTATGTTTTAAGTTGACTATGCAATAACACAATTTGTCGCAAATTACGACAATTATTTTTCATATATGTGAATTTCTATGATTTTCATCAGGCTGGAGCTCAAAGATAAAAACAGAAATCTGATTGCAAATATTTCTCAAATATTTATAGTATAGATAAAAAATAATTGTTCGGAGACAAACAGTGCTTACATTTAGCTTTTTTACGGCGGTTTTTGCCACAATTGTATGGTTAATATCTGTGGCTTTTTATATCAGCGCCCGTTTGGTTAGTGTCGATTTGACGGCTATAAGCCTCATGGATATGTCTTTGTATGCGGTTATTGTTTTTTTGCCTCTTTTAACTTTGTGGTCGATTTGGGGAAAATTTTATAATTTACGACATGAAGCGGGTTTGCAAAAACAATTTGCTTTATTATCATTGCAAATAAACCAAAGTCAGGAATATATAGATGCTGCCGCGCGGGTTTTGCTGAAAGGTACGCAGCAGCAGGCACACGTTTTTGCATTGGGTAAAATAGAATTGTATATCAGCGAAATGAATGAAATTTTGGCTGATATTTTGCAGCGGTATCATTTACTGAACGAAGAAAAATTACGCGCTGTCTGGAATTTATCCAGATTGGGAAATCGTTGGGGATTTGCAAAAGCATTTGTCGATTTGCGAAATAATACTGCTGATTTTGATAAAAAACTGGCAAAAGCAGCTCAAGAACGGAGTTTGCTTGCCGGAAGTTTAAAAGAGTTTTGCGCCCGTTACACTCGGCTGCTCGGACTTCTGAAAGAGCATGATGAAGAAAATATTTTGCAGGATGTTATTGAAACCGGAGCTTTCGGAAAAGTATTTGCTTTCTTTGCTCCGATTGCAAGGAATTTAAATGATAAAAATTATGTTGAAGAAAAAAATGTTCCGGAAAAACAACTTGCAACGCCGATAGAAGAAAACATTGAAGAGCCGTTTATTGAAGAACCTGTTTTTGAAAATTCGGAAAACGAAAAAGCAAAAGAGCCAGTCGTTGAAGAACACACAGAGCCTTCCGGCAAAGAACAAGATGTGGAAACTGAAAAAGATAAGGAAGAAATCTCTGAAATTTTTGTTTCTCCCGAAGAAAATGTTGCCGAAAGTGTAGAAGCTGAAGAAAATGACGAAGAAGAGAATTCTTCCGGCAAACCATCTTTTTGGAGCAGGTTGTTGGGAATTCACGAAGATGAAGAAGAAGACAAAAATCATCCGGATCCTTTAAGAATAGCATTGGAACGCAGTTTTGGAACTGCTGAGGAAAAAAGTTCCGAAAAGAAAGAAAAAACTGCGGAGGAAAGTCAATCAGAACCAAAAGTTTCAGAAGTCAAAAAAGAAGAATATGAACTTTCTGACGAAGATAAAGCAAAATTGGATGAAATTTTGACTGCAATAGATGTTCCTGAAGAAGATGATGCTCTGGAAAAAGAAATAAAGCCGAAAAAAAGTCGTTTCGCCTTTGCAAATACAAATAAAACAATCAAAAATCTGCAAAAAGAATGGGAAGAAATGAAAAAAAATGACAAGGTTTCCGCTGATGAGGAAAATGTTTAATAATAAAACATTTTTATCTGCTTTATTAAGTGTATGCTTTTTCTGTTCATCTGCTTTAGGAAATACAGATAAATATATTGCGTTGTATGGCGAGGCTAAATATGCCGGCCAGTGGCGTTCTTTTGAATATGCAAACCCCGATGCGCCGAAAGGCGGTCGAGTCGTTTTACCTGCCTACGGAACTTTTGATAATTTTAATCCATTTATATTTAAGGGTATTGCCGCAACACAGGTAGCAGAATTGACTTTAGATTCTTTGGCTGTTGTTCCTGTTGATGATTATACGGTTGCCTATCCTTTGATTGCAAAATCGTTTGAATTGACTGAAAATTATGTAGGTTTTTTTCTTGATGAAAAGGCCGTGTTCAGTGATGGAACGCCGATTTTAGCCGATGATGTTATTTTTAGCTTTAACAGTTTGATTGAAAAGGGAGCGCCGCTCTATAAAATATATTATGCGGATGTTGATAAGGTTGAAAAAGTTAATGAACGCCATGTTCGCTTTTGGTTTAAGCCGCATAGCAACAATAAAGAGCTGCCTCTGATTATTTCCCAATTGAAAATATATTCGGCTAAAGATTGGAAAGGAAAAGATTTTGCCAAACCTGTGCTCAAAGCCCCTCTTGGCAGCGGTCCTTATATTTTGGAAAGTTTTGAACCGAATAAATATCTTGTTTTTAAGCGCAATCCTGACTATTGGGCAAAAGATTTGCCTTCCCGCCGCGGTTTTTACAATTTTGATGAAATACGCTATGACTATTATCAAGACACAACGGTCACATTGCAGGCGCTGTTTGCCGGTAATATAGATATGAGAGAAGAATATATTGCCAAAATATGGGTAACCGGATACAATAATGATTTGGTGAAAAGCGGAAAAATTATAAAAGAGAATATCGCTCATAACAATACGGCAAGATTGCAGAATTTTGGTTTTAATCTGCGCCGTGAAAAGTTTTCGGATCGGAGAGTAAGAGAAGCTATTGACTGGGCTTTTAATTATGAATGGGCGGGCGAAAATTTATTTTATAATCAATATTCGCGGTTATACAGCTATTTTTCTAACAGCGGTATGGAAGCTACAGGTTTGCCGCAAGGAAAAGAGCTTGAAATTTTAAATCGTTTCCGTGAATATCTCCCGCCAGAAATTTTTACAGAAGTTCCGGCTAATCCGGTTTATAAAGACATAAAAGTTTCACGCGAAAATTTGCGGCATGCCGTAAAACTTTTGAATGAAGCCGGTTATGATTTTGTGAACGGTAAAATGACAAATTTAAAAACAGGAGAAGCTTTAGAGTTTGAAATTTTAGGCAATGCGGCTAACGGAAATTCGTTTACCAGAGTTCTTTTGCCGTTTATAGGCAATCTTGCTAAAATAGGAATTAAAGCAGAATTTCGCAATTTGGAAGTTAATGTATTTAAAAATCGACTTGATAATTTTGATTATGATATGGCCATATTATCCTTTCCAATCAGCCAAATGCCAGGGAATGAACAGAAAGAATTTTGGGGCAGCGCCGCTGCAGATATAAAAGGAAGC
>CAVIWQ010000021.1:0-17504 GCA_963646605.1 Bacteroidaceae bacterium | reverse complement strand
TAGTTATACAAATGAAAAACGTTGCTATGAAAGTATTTGCTGCATTTTGCGCTTTGGGATTGACCGGATGCGCCTCTGACGATGCGGGAATGTTTCCGTCGCTCTTGGGATCGGATACCCAAGAAAACATATATGCCGGCAAATCCAATGTTGTTAATGGTTCTTATACCGGAACCTTTGTTGGTCAACGAGTCGCAGCGTTCAGACAAGAATTAAGCCAAATTAAGCAAGCAGAAAAATCAAGCGAAAAAATGTTGGAAAAAATAAACGCTAATATTTCCAATAATGCTTCTCTCTACCAAAAAACAATTTCAACGGTTGAAAACAAACTGCAGGCAGGAACAACCCCTGGAAACCCGAATATGTATGCTATGCTTCAACAAGCTCAGGACAACGTACAAAATATGTTTACAAACGCTAACGCTTTGGACAACCTTTCAACCAAAACTGCTACAATTCTGACCTCTATCAACTATTTAGAAAATTCTATTGCCGCCGCATTCAACATTTCAGGCGCTGTTGATGAAGATCACAAGCAATTGCGTGAATTGCAAAACGAAGCAATGACTGTTGCTCAAAAAGCAGCTGCCCTTAATGAAACAGTCAGCAATGCAGCAAACTTCCAACAGCAAACGGCTATTCAGTCAAGTCAGGAAATCAATGCGTTGCATGAAAGTGTTAAAAACGGTACAAATACATTCAAAGTTATTCAGCGTCCTGTAATGCAGCGCAGCGCCGGATACGCTCCTATTGTTCCCGTTACACGCTCGGCAAAACCTTTTAAAAACGCTTCAAAAAAAGCATCTGCTCCGATTGCAAACGGATTGCCTTTGTTTTCAGTACGTTTTAACGATTCGAACGTAAACTATAAAGAAGGTTTGAATACAGCTATAAAATCTGCTTTGAATCGTAAACCTAATGCCACATTTGATATTGTTGCCATTTCTGATTCAAACGGACAAAACAAGGCTCAGCAATATGCTTCAAATATTTTCAATGAAGTTGTTAAACTAGGTGCAAATGCCGGAAATGTTAGCTTAAACGCCCGTATCAGTGAAAAAACTCCGGTCGCAGAAGTTCAAATATTCGTAAAATAAAAATTGAATTAAATTTATAGAAAAAGCGCCGATTCCACGGCGTTTTTTTATTGTTTGCTTAAATATATTTAACAATACCCTGAACAGTAAATTTTGCCTTGCTGTATTGTAAAAAAAATCGAAATCGGCATACACATAATCTATATTCTAATCACTCAGAAAATATTTAACAGAATTAATCTTTTCCCAAATTAGTTTCTCTATTAACATACATAGCCATAATAATGCCAAAACTCGCCATCACGGAAAGCATAACTGTTCCGCCGTATGAAATCATAGGCAAAGGAACTCCAACAACAGGAATAAGTCCTAAAACCATTGATATATTTATAAAAATATAAAGAAAATAGTTAGTAGCCAGTCCAATTATCGTAAGTTTACCAAAATAGCTTGTCGTTTTAAACGCAAACATATAACTATAAAACAATATCAGGAAATTTATAATAACAACCAGCAAAGCGCCTATAATGCCAAACTCTTCCGAAAGCATTGTAAATATAAAGTCCGTATGTTTTTCCGGCAAAAAATTCAAATGGCTTTGCGTGCCATTCAAAAAACCTTTACCAAACACGCCTCCCGATCCCAAAGCAATTTTTGACTGCATAATATGATACCCTGCTCCCAAAGGGTCGCGTTCCGGATTCAAAAATGTCAATACACGCTGCCGCTGATAATCATGCAAAAAATGCCATGCTACCGGCAATAAAGCCAAAACACCGCCGCCGACAGCCACAAATTTCCACAATTGCACGCCGACAACAAACAAAATAACTCCTGTTGTAAACAGCAACATCAAAGCCGTACCCAAATCAGGCTGCATCATAATCAAACCAGCCGGAACAAAAGCCATAAGCAACGGAGGAACAATGCCTGAAATTGTTTCTATATTTTGCAGAGTTGTCGAATGAAAATATTTAGCTAATGCCAAAACTAAAGCTATTTTCATTAACTCCGAAGGCTGTAGTTTTATAAAACCAAGATTAATCCAGCGGGTAGCTCCCATCCCTGTATGCCCAGCAACTTCAACAACTATCAGTAAAAAAAGTGAAATAAAATAAAAGTAATAAGCATAATGCAAAAAAGCTTTAATATCTGTTATTGTCAGAGCAAACATCACAGCAGCGCCCAGTGCAAAACGAACAGCATGTTTAACTGCCCAAACGTTCCAATTACCATTTGCGGCAGAATAAAGCATTAAAACACCGACACCGGCCAACAGAAAAATAAAAAAGAAATATGTCAAATTAAGATTATACAGCTTTTCTTTAAGTGTTAGATTCGGGTTACGAAAACCTGTTTTGTAAAATTTATACATTTTATTTTTTCTCCTCTTCCAACATCAAAGCTTCTTTTAATAATTTTGAAGCAATAGGAGCTGCCACCGTTGAACCGCCGCCGCCGTGTTCAACCAAAACAGCTACGGCATACCTCGGATTATTATGCGGAGCATAGCCTACAAACAATGCGTGATTGCGATATTTCCAAGGTTGATCTTCCTGTTTAATAATACCTGTTTGGCGTTCCTGTAAAGAAATTCTCTTTACTTGTGTTGTTCCCGTCTTACCGCACATTTTTTGCCCTTTATAATCAAACTGAGACATAAGCGCTGTTCCTCCGGCACGATTTACAACACTGCACATACCCTCTTTAACCAAAGCCATATAAGCCGGATTAATCCCCATACTTTTATATTTTTGCATTTGTTTTTGACTTACAGGCGTCAGACTGGGTTCAACCATAACACCCCCGTTTGCTATTCGCGCTGTCATAACAGCCAGCTGCAACGGCGTTGTTAAAATATAGCCCTGCCCTATTCCGGCAATTAAAGTTTCACCGCCTTGCCATGGAGATTTTAAATTTGCCAATTTCCAAGCTTTATCAGGAATAATTCCAGCTTTTTCATCATCAAAATTCAAAGCTGTCGGCGCTCCCAGCCCAAAACGGCGAGCCATTGCGGCAATACGGTCTATACCGACTTTTTGCGCAACTTCATAAAAGAAAATATCACATGAGTGCTGCAAGGCTTCCACCACATTTAAGGTGCCATGGCCTTGTTTTTTCCAACAGTGAAACAAGTGATTGCCCAAATTCATTTTTCCATAACAGCTTACAGTCGTATCTTTAGTTATTACTCCGGCTTCGAGAGCGGCCAAAGCAACAATCATTTTAAATGTAGACCCTGGAGAATAACGACCGGCAATTGCTTTATTTATTAAAGGCTGCTTTTCATCATACAAAAGTTTGCTGTATAAATCTTGACTGACACCCTGCACAAAATCATTAGAATCATAAGATGGCATGGAAATAAAAGTCAAAATTTCACCGCTGTTAACATCCATCAGCACCGCAGCGCCGCTTTGTTCACCAAATAAATCATAGGCTTTCTGCTGCAACCTGCTGTCGATGGTCAATTGCAATTTTTCGCCGGCAGTTCCGTCTTCTCTTTCTATTTCTTTCATAATGCGGCCAACCGCATTGACTTCCAATTTCAGATTTCCGCCCTTGCCCCGCAGCTGATGTTCATATTTTTTTTCTAAACCTATTCTGCCGATTTTAAATCCGGGGGTTTCAAGCAGAGGATCACCGTCTTCTTTCAAATCTTTTTCCGAAACAGCTGCCACATAGCCGAGAACATGTGACATTTGCTTACCGAAAGGATAATCACGGCTTAAACCATCATCAACAATAATTCCCGACATTTCTGATGTTGCCAGCAAAATACGTGACACATCTTCCCAGCTAAGCCCTTCTTTAAGTTTTATGGGAACAAATCGGCGATAACGTTTCAAATCACGATACACACGCGCTTCTTCTTTTTCACTTAACGTCATAATTTTTTTAAATTTATCAAGCGTCTGAGCAACATTATTTGTCTGTTCAGCAACCAACATAGCCTGAAAATTTTGTTTATTGTTTGCAACAGGTACCCCGTTGCGATCCAAAATAACACCGCGCGGAGGAACCAAAATTCGCGCTGAAATACGATTTTCATCAGATAAAGTCCGATATTTATCGGCTTCATAAACCTGTAAAAAATAAAGTCTGACAACAATGACCATCAGCAAGATAATTTGAATGGCGCCCCATATCAAAGTTCTGTAAATCAAAACTTTGCCTTTACTGTTATCCCTGTTCATAAATTGTCATCCTGCAAACAACTGTTAACTATCAAAGCATTAATTCCGCCGACAACCGGATAAAGAGCTACGCTCAACAAATATGAAAAAAATACCGCTTTAACCGGTAAAAATTGAGTGTAATAAACAGAAATAACCAGCCAACCGCAAAAAAGAACTATCGGCATCAAAAGCATTAATCCCACCCATAAAATTTCGAAATTTTTTTCTGTGATATATTTGGCAAGATGCGTAACCAAAACAAACATCACCAAATATAAAAAGAGATAAAAACCCATTGGAGAAACCGACAAAATATCGCTAACCACACCTAAAATAAAAACAGACCACACATTGAACAAATCAGGACGATAAACAGCCCAAAAATAAACGCACATAACGCCGACCAGAGGTCTGGCATTTGCACCTATATCCGAGCGCAAAGGAATAAAAAGGAGCATTATCCACAACACGGACACAAATAAAGGCAATCCTTTCAAAACCCAGTTACTGACTGTTTCACGCCAATTTTCCCTCATTTAGCGCATATCCTCATAAAGTTCTTTAGCCGGATCAGGCAACTTGTAATCCACAATCATTACATATTCTACACGGCTCAAATCATTGGCGGGCTTAATTTCAATATTATTCTTATCGATGCTTTCAACCGTTCCGACAGGCAAACCAACAGGAAATACGCCGCCGATTCCTGAAGTTACAACTTTATCGCCGACGGCAATTTTCGCATCTAACGGCAAAAACACCAAATGCGGCCAAGCACTGTTTTGACCAACCATCATCCCGCGGGTTCTCGATCCTTCAATCATTACCGAAATTTTTGAGTTGATATTATTAATCATAGCAATTTTTGCATATTTTTTTCCAACGCTTTCAACTCTTCCGACAACGCCTTTATCGCTTACGGCAACTTGTCCTTTTGAAATATTTTTATTATTACCGATATAAACCGTCAGAGAATGAGCAAATGCCGTTCCTTCAGCTGCAACAACTTTTGCGGTTACAAAATCAGCCTCAGGCGGAACTTCATAATTCAGCATTTCGGATAAAATCCTATTTTCAATTTCCAACGCACGGTTTTTTGCATTTGCAATAATCAAACGGCGATTTTCATCTTTCAATATTTGATTTTCCCGATCAATTTTGCTTAAACTTCGTAAATAATCATAACTATCGAGCAATAAGCTGGCCGGCAAAACCAATATTTCGGTCACGGGAGTAACTATTTCACTTGCAGTGGTTGATGTTTTTTCAATCAAGACATTGTTAGTTTTATTTAACAGCATAAAAACAAAGACCATAACAAAAAGCAGCACAATTGCAAACTTTTTGACGGTTCGGCGTAAGTTACTGAATTGCAAAAAAATAACCCGATGTTTTCTAACCACGGCTTTATCCTGAAAATCCTTAATAAAATTAAGTTATTAACTAGCATATAAAAGAATTTATGGCAACATAATTTGCGTCATTCACAGCCATTTAAAATGCAGGAGAAAACTTTGAATAACAAAGCCTTCTCCTGCATTATTGAAAATATTGACGTTTTACAGATTAAAACCTTTCAAAATATAATCGCTAACTGTCGAAACATAAAACGAACTATCTTTTATAGGTTCTCCCTCAGCAATTTTTGCCTGATCAAGCAAAATTCTGGCAATTTTTTCGACTTCAGTTTTTTTATTTTCATCTTCCATAGCTTCACTCATCTTAATAATCAAAGGATGATAGGGATTTATTTCAAAAATTCTGGTCGAATTAAAAGCCGTTTGCTGCTGGTGGTTACGCATCAGGCGCTCAAGATGAATGCTCATTTGTCCGTTTTCCACTGTCAAGCTGGCCGGACTTGAAGTCAACTTTTCAGTTGGTTCAACCTTTCCGACTTCTGATTTAAACAAATCAGCCATAAATTTTACCAATTTATCCAAACTACCCTCTTCCGCTTTTGGTTCTTTTCGCTCAAAGCCTAAGTCAACATCAGCCTGAGCTATATGTTTGATTGCTTTACCTTTATAATTAGGCAAAGACTGCGTCCAAAACTCATCTATCGGATCGGTAAGCAGCAAAACTTCAATGTCTTTTTGTTTAAAAGCTTCAAGCTGCGGATTATTTTCCAAAACATTAACGTCATCTCCGGTAATATAATAAATAGCTTTTTGCTCAGGAAGCATTCTTTCTATATATGAATCCAGAGTTGTTAATTTATCCTTGCTCTTTGTAGAATTAAACAAAGACAAACCGGCAATTTCCTCACGATTTGAAAAATCTTCGTAAATACCTTCTTTAAAAGCCGTACCGAAGTTATTCCAAAACTTAAGATAATCGTCATAATTTTCCGTTCTTTTTTTCAAATCTTTCAAAAGTCTTGTAACAATGCCATGACGAATTTTTGCAATCAAAGCATTCTGCTGCAGCATTTCACGCGAAATATTTAACGGTAAATCTGATGAATCGACAACACCTTTAACAAAACGCAGATAATTAGGCATCAATTCTTCAACTTTATCCGAAACAAAAACTCTGTTCACGTAAAGTTTCAAACTTTCCTTATGATCCGGTTGGAACAAATCGTACGGCTGACTTGATGGAATAAAAAGCAAAGCTGTATATTCAATACTGCCTTCGGCTTTGTAATGCAAAATCAGCCACGGATCATCAAAATTATGCGAAATATGATGATAAAATTCCTTATATTGTTCTTCGTTTATTTCACTCTTGTTTCTTGTCCACAAAGCTGAACCGGTATTTACGGTTTCTTCGCCGGCTTCGCCTAAATTTAAAACAATAGGATAATTAATATGGTCTGAATATGTACGGATTAAGTGACGCAAATAAATAGTATCGGTAAAATTTTTAGCATCTTCTTTCAAAAGCAGTTTAATTTCTGTTCCAACATTTTCTTTTTCGGCTTCTTCAATTTCAAAACCGTCAACACCGTTTGAAACCCATTTATAAGCTTGCTCTTCACCCGCTTTTTTAGTTAAAATTTCAACTTTATCCGCGACCATAAAAGCCGAATAAAAACCAACGCCGAACTGTCCTATCAGATCAGCCGCCGAACCGTTTTCTTTCATTGCTGCTACAAAATCAGATGTTCCCGATTTTGCAATTGTACCGAGATGATTTATTAAATCTTCTTTATTCATACCAATACCGTTATCACTGACAGTCAAAGTATTGTTTTTATCATCCGGCTTAATAACAATTTTAAGTTCGCCGTTGCCTTTGGCTATATCCGGTTTGGTAAGCATAAGATATTTTAACTTATCACAGGCATCAGAAGCATTTGATATTAATTCTCTTAAAAAAATATATTTTTCGGAATAAAGAGAATTAACCACAATATTCAGCATTTTGTTAACTTCTGCCTGAAAATTCATTTTTTCGCTCATTTTTTTCTCCATTACTTATTTTGATTTATATATGGGAAGCCAAAAGCTTTTTCGCAAGCAAACGAGCCTGTTTTTTTGATTTTTTACTTGATTTTATTATAAATGTGTCTAGATTGAAGGCTGAAATAAATAACCTTTAAGGAGATAAATTATGGTTTCTGTCGTTAATGACAATTGCATTAAATGCAAATCATGCGCTGATGTTTGCCCTGTAGACGCTTTTCATGAAGGCGACACTCAATTGGTTGTTGATCCTGATACATGCATCAGCTGCGGCGTTTGTATTTCAGAATGCCCGCAGGAAGCTATTTCTACAGAAGAAGATGCTGATCCGCATTGGGTTGCTTTCAATGCTGAAAATGCTAAAAAATGGCCTAATGCCAACGAATAAAAATAAAATTTAACCCCTGCTCTTCAACAGGGGTTTATTTTTGTAAAAATCAGCCTTATCCGGCTGATTTTTGTTTAATTTTTTTCTTGAAAACAATCAAACTTGTGGTATTGTGCGCCTAATCAAAAAACATATTTAGCTGAAAGAAAAAAAATGGAGCTCAGAAATATAGCCATTATTGCTCACGTTGACCACGGCAAAACCACTTTGGTTGACGGGCTTTTAAAGCAAAGCGGTACATTCCGTGATAATCAAAAAGTAGAAACCTGCGTTATGGATTCAAACGAACTTGAACGCGAAAGAGGTATTACCATCTTATCAAAATGCACATCCGTTGAATGGAAAGGCGTGCGTATTAATATTGTAGACACTCCGGGACACGCTGATTTCGGCGGTGAAGTTGAACGTATTTTGTCTATGGTTGACGGTGTTATTTTGCTGGTTGACAGCTCTGAAGGTCCTATGCCTCAAACTAAATTTGTTTTGGGCAAAGCCTTAAAAGTTGGTCTTAAACCTATTGTCGTCATTAATAAAGCCGATAAACCCGATGCCAGAGTTGATGAAGTATTAAATGAAGTATTTGATTTGTTTGTAAGCTTAAATGCAACAGACGAACAGCTTGATTTTCCGGTTCTTTATGCTTCAGGCCGCAATGGTTGGGCCGTCAAAGATTTAAATGACGAAAAGAAAGATTTAAGCGTTTTGTTTGACCTCATTCTTTCCAAAGTTCCCGCTCCTGTTTGCTATCCGGATCAGCCTTTTTCTATGTTGGCCACCACGCTGGAAGCCGACAAGTTCATCGGCCGTCTGTTAACCGGAAAAATTCACTCCGGCAGTGTTAAAACCGGTGACACGCTAAAAGTTTTGACACATGGAAATAAAGAAGTTGAACGTTTCCGCGTTACTAAAATTTTGGCTTACCGCGGATTAAACCGTCAAAGCCTTGAGGAAGCTCATGCAGGCGATATTGTTGCTATTGCCGGCGTTGCCAAAGGTACTGTTGCCGATACTTTGTGCGACTTATCGGTTACGGAAGCAATCGAAGCTCAGCCTATTGATCCACCGACATTGATTATGACTTTTGCCGTAAATGATTCTCCTCTGGCCGGCCGCGAGGGCGATAAAGTGACATCACGCGTTATTGCCGAACGCTTGCAAAAAGAAGCCGAAGGAAACATTGCTCTGAAAATTTCAACCACGCCTAATTCTGATGCGTTTGAAGTTGCCGGCCGCGGCGAACTTCAATTGGGCGTTTTGATTGAAACCATGCGCCGCGAAGGATTTGAACTCTCTATTTCCCGTCCGCGTGTTGTCTTCCATAAAGATGAAAACGGACAGATTTTAGAGCCTGTTGATGAAGTTGTTGTTGATGTTGATGAAGAATTTTCAGGTACCGTAGTTGAAAAAATGGGCACGCGGCGCGCAGAATTGATTGAAATGATTCCAGCGCAAGCCGGCGGAAAAGTACGTTTGATTTTCCATGCTCCAACCCGCGGACTTATTGGTTATCACTCTGAGTTTTTAACCGACACTCATGGCACCGGTGTCATGAACCGCAGTTTTTATGAATATGAACCCTATAAAGGTGAAATTGAAGGCCGCCGCAACGGTGTTTTGATTTCAAGCGAAAATGGTACGGCTATCGCCTATTCTTTGTGGAAACTTGAAGACCGCGGTCCAATGTTCATTGATCCAAACGTTCCCGTATATGTAGGTATGATTATCGGTGAACACACCAAACCGAATGATTTGGAAATCAATCCTTGCCGTTCAAAACAATTAACCAACATTCGTGCTGCCGGTAAAGATGAAGCCATAAGCTTAACACCACCGCGCAGAATAAGCCTTGAAGAAGGTCTGTCTTATATTCAAGATGATGAACTTCTTGAAGTTACGCCGAAAACAATACGTTTGCGTAAAAGAATATTAGATCCTATTCAACGTAAACGCGCTGCAATGAAAGTCGGATAAACCAAAAACCGGAGAAAAATCTCCGGTTTTTTATTGCTAAAGACTGCAAAATATTTTATTTATGAATATGTTAATTTTTTGAGGAAAACCTATGCGTCATAATAATAGAGAAAACAATCAGCTTCGCAATATAGAATTAATTCCAAACTATAACCCTTATGCTGAAGGGTCATGTTTGGTAAAATTCGGCAATACTCATGTTATTTGTACAGCCAGCGTTGAAGAAAAAATACCAAACTGGCTAAAAGGACAAAATCGCGGCTGGATTACGGCTGAATACGGCATGCTTCCGCGTTCTAACAGACAGCGTACACCTCGCGAACTGAAACAGCCGTCTGGACGTACACAGGAAATTCAACGCTTAATCGGACGTTCGTTAAGAGCTGTTGTTGATTTAACACAAATGAAAGACCTCTCTATTTGCATTGACTGCGATGTTATACTTGCAGACGGCGGAACACGCACGGCATCAATCACCGGCGGTTTTGTTGCTTTATATTTGGCTATTCAAAATCTTTTAGCTGCAAAAAAAATCAAAACTAATCCTATAAAAGAATTTGTAGCTGCCATTTCCTGCGATATTAATTGCGGCGCAAAAATTATAGATGTTGATTATGAAGAAGACTGCCACGCACAGGTTGATATGAATTTTGTTTTAACTGAATCAGGGAAAATTGTAGAAATACAGGGAACAGCCGAAGAAGAACCATTTGAAGAAAGCGAATTTAACGAGCTGATGGCTTTGGCAAAAGATGGAATCAAGCAACTGATTGCTAAACAAAAAGAAGTTTTGGGAGTGAAATAATGAAAATAACAAAATTGGTTGTAGCAAGCCATAATATCGGAAAAATCAATGAGATAAAAACTTTATTGGCTCCGCTGAAAATAGAAGTGCAATCTGCGGCCGATTTACGCCTTGCCGATGTGGAAGAAACCGGAACTACTTTTGAAGAAAACGCAAAATTAAAAGCCAATGCAGTCAGCTTGATGTGCGGACTTCCATGTTTAGCCGATGATTCCGGCTTATGCGTTGACGCCTTAAACGGCCGTCCGGGAGTCTATTCGGCAAGATATGCTCCCAACCGCGATTTTAAGCAAGGCATGAAAATGTTGCTGGATGAAATAAAAGAAACAGGTTCAGATAACCGCAAAGCTCACTTTTCGTGCTGTTTGGCTTTGGCTTGTCCAAATCAAAAAACTCAAATTTTCGAAGGACGCGTTGATGGTGTTATTGCCGAAAAACCAAAAGGAAATAATGGTTTTGGTTATGATGCTATTTTTATTCCCGAAGGATATGAAAAAACTTTTGGCGAACTCGGAGATGATGTAAAAAATAACATCTCTCACCGCCGACGTGCTCTTGAAAAATTTATAAAAGAATTAAAATAAGGAAAAATTTTGCCGCATATATTTAACATTCCTACAAGCTGTTCTCTTGTCGATATTTTAGCCTCGCAACTGCTTGACAAATATAAAGACAATTTGTTTGCTTTGACAAATGTTACGATATTCCTGCCCAATCGCAGAGCCGTCAGAGAATTAAAAAGCGCTTTTATTCGTCTCCACGGTTTAAATGCGACTTTGCTGCCGAAAATTTTGCCTCTTGGCAGTATTGATGAAGATGGATTTTTCTTTGCAGGCAATGATTTGGATTTGCCGCCTGTTATCAGTACAACTGAAAGACTTTTGCTTTTTATCAGATTGATAACTGCTCGTCCCGATAATTTTCAAATAGAACATCTATCCTTTGCCCAAGCTTGTTTTTTGGCCAGAGAATTGGGTTCTATGATTGATATGGTCAATAATGAACAACTTGACTTTTCTGCGCTTGAAAAACTTGTTCCTGAAGAATATGCGGCACATTGGCAAAATACTCTGAAATTTCTAAAAATTATAACTGAGTTTTTTCCAAAAATATTAGAAGAACGCAATCTTATTGATATTGGCGAATATAACAATCTTTTGTTTAAGCAGCAAAATGATTTTTTGAAAAAAACTTTATCAAATGATGAAATTATAATTGCAGGAACAACAGCAACTTTTCCAGCAATGAAACAACTGGTTAAAACCGTTTCAGAATTACCTAACGGCAAAATCTATCTATCGGGATTGGATAAATTTTTAGATGACGAAAGCTGGAATATCATAGATGAAACCCACCCGCAATTTGAGCTGAAACAATTATTGGATTTTTTACAGCTTTCAAGACAAGATATACCTGACATTGTTCCCCCAAAACTCAAAGAACGGGAAAAATTGTTTTCGGAAGTAATGCGTCCGGCATCTTCAACTGATAAATGGCTTGATTTATGCAATTTTCCTTTTCCTGAAAAATCTGTGCAAGGACTAAACATCATAAATTGTTATGATTCACGTGAAGAAGCTTTAGTTGTCGCTTCAATTATGCGTCATAATTTGGAAACTCCAGAAAAAACAACTGCATTAATAACCGAAGATAGAAATTTCGCCCGTCAAGTCTCCGATGAATTACAGCGCTGGAATATACAAGCAGACGATTCTGCGGGTATTCCTTTATCCCAAACGCCACAGGGAATATTTTTGCGTTTGATAGCTGAAGTCTGTGAAGAAAATTTTGCCCCGCTTCCTTTATTGAGTCTTTATAAACATCCTCTAACTTGTGCAGGAACAAACGGAGCCGAAATCCGTTTGGAAATTCGTAAATATGAAAAAAATATTCTACGCAACCGTCAAAAACGCAATGAAGAAGATAATGCTTTTATTGCCGGTCAAAAAGAACTTTTTGAAGAATTAAGCGGACTTATGGCGCAGCCTCAGGCAAAATTTAAGGATTTATTATCAGCACATCTTAAATTAGCTGAAAAATTAGCTTCAAGAAATGACAAAAACGGAGCTGATATACTTTGGGCAGGAGAAATCGGAGAAACAGCCGCATCGCTATTAAGCGGTTTATTAGAGTCTTCTGAAGTTTTAGACACCATACCTCAAGGTCAATATTATGATCTTTTTGATGCGTTGCTTGCCGGTTCTATGGTTCGCAGCAAATACGGATCACATCCGAGATTGCGCATACTTGGACCGATTGAAGCGCGTTTATGTTCTTTTGATACAATAATTATCAGCGGTTTAAGCGAAGGGATTATGCCAAAAAACGCATCTTCTGGAGCATGGTTATCACGTCCGATGAAAAAAGACTTTGGCTTTCCTTTGCCGGAAAAAGCCATAGGCGTGTTGGCGCATGATTTTTGCGAAATGGCTTGCGGAAAAGAAGTATATCTAACACGTTCCGAAAGAGTGCAGGGAACGCCTATGGTTAAATCACGATGGTTAATGAGGCTTGAAACCGTATTGAAAGCCTATGGTTTTGATATAAACAAATTACAAAAATCACCATATTTATCATGGATACAGCAACTTGAACGCACAGAAAAGATAACGCCTATTGAACCTCCTTATCCCAAACCGCCTCTTAAATCACGTCCGCGGGAGCTTTGGGCAAGCGATATAGAAAAACTTATCTATGATCCTTACAGCATTTTTGCTTCTAAAATTTTAAAACTCAAAAAAACAGAAGACCTTTTACCTCCTCCTGATGCCATAGATTTAGGTATTATTGTCCATTCTGTCTTAGAGAGATTCTATAAAACTTACCCTCAAAAATTACCGGATAACGCAAAAAACATTTTGATTTCATTTAGTCAGGAAGCTTTTGAACAAAATTCTATCAGTTCGGAAGTCAGAGCTTTTTGGTGGCCGAAAATGCAAAAAATAATCGATTGGGTTTGTGAAAAAGAAAAATCTTTGCGGCAAGAAGTAAAATACACATATTGCGAAACCAAAGGAAATATCTCTTTTGAAAGTTTGGCAGGAACATTTGTTTTAGGAGCAAAAGCCGACCGTATTGATGAAAATATTGATGGAACACTAAGCATTATTGATTACAAAACCGGTTTAGCACACAATATAAAACAAATAACTTCAGGATATGCTCCGCAGCTTCCTATTGAAGGAATTATCGCTGAGCAAGGCGGTTTTGAAGGTATAAAAAAAGCTAAAGTCAGCAACCTGAGTTATTGGAGACTCAATAAGGAAATAATCAATGTGCAAAAAGATTTAGATGAAATCTTGGAAAGCAATTTTAATAAAATAAAAGAACTTATTAACACTTATGATAATGAAGAAATAGGATACGTAACCAAACCAAATCCTAAATACTGCCTTGCTAAATCAGATTATCAACACTTATCCCGCATAGATGAATGGGAGGTAAATGAAAATGACGACTGATACCGACAATGTCAAATTACGCCGAGAAGAATTAAGTGCTCTCGCCACACGGCAGCAGCGTATGGCGGCAAATCCTAAAAAATCTGTTTGGGTAGGCGCTTCCGCCGGTACCGGTAAAACAAAAGTATTATCTGACAGAGTTCTGAGACTTTTATTGCTGGGAGTTAATGCTTCAAAAATTTTATGCTTAACTTATACCAAAGCGGCCGCCGTTGAGATGAATGCCCGTGTTGCAGACAAACTCGGCAAATGGGCCGTAAGCGATGATGCTTCTTTGGAAAAAGAGTTAATAAATTTATACGGAAAATTGCCGGAAAATAAAGAAAAGCTAAAGTCGCGCGCCAGACAGTTGTTTGCTACCCTCCTTGATACCCCCGGCGGTATCAAAATTCAGACAATTCACAGTTTTTGTCAGGAAATACTAAAACGTTTTCCGCTGGAAGCTGATATATCTCCTTACTTTGACGTAATGGACGACCGCAGTTCTCTTGAAGCCATAAACAATATTAAAACCCAAATACTGATTGCAGCCGGAAATAATCCCGACAGCGAAATTGGTCAAGCAATGAGTTTTATAACTGATAACGTCTCTGAATACGGCTTTTCCGATGTTATTAACCATATTATAGAAAACCGAAGCAAAATTGCCGGATTAATAAATTTTCACGGCAGCAAAGAAAAATTATTGCTTAAAATTTCTCAAAAACTCGGAATTAATGACAATGAAAATGAAGAAAAAATAATCAAAGACTTTTTTGCCGAATGTCCTTTGGAAGAAATAAGAGAACTGATAAGAGCCGGAAAAGAAGAATTTGCTCCTTGGACTGACGGAAGCGCTGATATAACTGATTATGAAAAATACACAAAAAATTTTTTAACTTCAAGCAATGGTTTGCACATACGTCAGACTAAAATAGGAATAAAAAAGAATACGCCTGCTTTTGAAATATTTACCAAAGAAGGGGAAAGATGTCTGGCTTTAATTGAAAAAATAAAAGCTTTTCATATTTATCAAAATACAAAAGCAATTTTATTACTGGCTTCGGAATTAATAAAAGGATATGATGAATTCAAACATAATCATGCCAAAATGGATTACGATGATATGATTATGCTTACGCGCAGCCTGCTGGAAAACAAAGACACGGCAAAATGGGTTTTATATAAACTCGATGGCGGTATTGACAACATTTTGATTGATGAAGCGCAAGATACTTCTCCAGATCAATGGGCTATTATCCGTTCTATCAGCGATGAATTTTTTACGGAATTAGATAACTCTGAAAAACCGCGGACTATTTTTGCCGTTGGAGACCGCAAACAGTCAATCTATAGCTTTCAGGGAGCAGATCCCGACAAATTCGATGAAATGTGCGATTATTTCTCAACATTAACGCCTGACTTTGAAAAAGTAAATCTCGATATTTCTTTCCGTTCGACACCGGCAGTTCTTACTGCTGTTAACAGTTTGTTTGCCGATGATAAAATCAGAAGCGGCGTAACATCCAAAAACGAACATTTTGAACATATTCCTTTCAGAACCGGAGATGCCGGAGAAGTAGAATTTTGGGAAATGATTGAACCGGAAGAAGAAAAAGAAGAAGCTCTATGGATTCCTCCTATAAAGAGAGCTAAAAAAACTTCCACATCTTCACAAATGGCAAAAATGATAGCTTCCAAAATTAAACAAATGGTGTCATCAGGAGAAATTTTGCAATCAAAACAACGCCCTGTTCAATATAGTGATTTTTTAATTTTAGTCCGCAGCCGCGGAGCATTTTGCGAAGAATTTATCCGTGAGTGTAAAAATTTAAATATCAACATATCCGGTATCGACCGCATTAAATTAATGGAACAAATAGCTGTACAGGATTTAGTAAGCCTTGGAAAATTCTTACTTATGCCGGAAGATGATTTGAGTCTTGCCGAAGTTTTAAAATCGCCTTTGTTTGGATTAGATGACAATGATTTATTTGAACTTTGTTACCAACGCAAAAATTCTTTATGGTCATCTTTGTTAGAAAATAAAAAATATTCCGAAATATCGGATAAACTGAAATTTCTATTCAACAGCGTTGATTTTATGCGCCCTTTTGAACTTTATAATTTTATTTTAAGCAAGATGAACGGACGCAAAAAATATTATGAAAGAATGGGAGAAGAAGCTGAAGACGGCATTAACGAATTTATTAATTTAAGCCTTATTTTTGAACAAGAACATATACCTACATTACAATATTTCATTGAATGGATTACATCTGATGATGTCGAAATAAAAAGAGAGCTAGAACAAGGCAAAAACAATATGGTGCGCATTATGACCGTGCATGGCTCAAAAGGATTGCAGGCACCAATCGTTATATTGCCCGACACGACAAAAATTCCGCAAAACAAACGCTCTGCCGATATTTTATGGGATGATGACATTTTTGTTTACCCGCCATCCGGAAGCGATTACAACGCGCTTTGCGATAAACTCAATGAACAAAAAAAAGAAAAAATGATGGAAGAATACAGGCGCTTAATGTATGTTGCCGTCACCCGCGCCGAAGACAGAATGATTTTTTGCGGTTTCCGTAAAAAAAACAAACCTTCCGAAGATTCATGGTATAATTTATTCAAAAACAGTTTTACCAAAATAGCAACTTTTGATGAAAATAATAAAATTTGGACTTTCAGCAATAAACAGGAGATGCCCGTAGATAAACAAAAAATCAGTGAAATTTTTAATACACGGGAAAAAATTCCTGATTTTATGTATGTTTCTGCTCCCGCGGAAAGCCCTTTATCAAAACCTTTAACACCATCGCGTCCGGAAGATGAACCGGCAATTGTTTCGCCCTTAACCGTTAAAAACAATAATGTTTTTTATAAAAGAGGAACTTTAATTCATAAATTATTGCAGTTTATTCCTGAAATTTCTTCCGAAAAAAGACAAGATAAGATTTTTGCATTTTTAAAACGTAAAGCGCCGGATTTTTCAAATTCTGAAATCGAAAAAATCGCTGGTGAAATAACTTCCTTATTGGAAAACAAACAATTCGGCACTGTTTTCGGAAAAAATTCAAAAGCTGAAGTTCCTCTAATGGGAGTAGTAAACAATAAGATTATTTCAGGTCAAATAGACCGTTTGGTCATAGAAAACAAAAAAATAATCATTGTTGATTTTAAAACCAACCGCCAACCTGCCGCAACGCGTAAAGAGGTGCCGGCTGTTTATATTTCACAGCTTGAGGCTTACAAAGCGTTGTTAAAT
>CAVIWQ010000020.1:9548-18373 GCA_963646605.1 Bacteroidaceae bacterium | reverse complement strand
TTATCATATAAAGTAAGCAGCTTAATTTTTATCCCAAGACCTAACCGGATGTGAACTTGTGTAATTGCTTGAAAAACAAAGAAACTTATGCAAACGAGTTCGGAAAAAGTCCCGAAAAGTCGATTTTCAAAAAACGAACATTCGAACTCGCTGAAAGCCTTGGAAAATAAAAGAAAACGGCAGGTTTTTATACCTGCCGCTTGTATTGGTGATCCCAACGGGATTCGAACCCATATTACCACCGTGAAAGGGTGATGTCCTAACCATTAGACGATGGGACCATCGCTATGACTGGGATAGATATACATATAAAAAAACATTTGGTCAAGATATTTTTTTCATATTTTTCACTTTTTTTATACATTCAAATATAACAATTTGATTTTTCTTAACAATTATAATTAACGTTCACGATGAATTGCCGCAATATTGCGAATATAAAGCGGATTTTTCTCCATATCTTCCAAATTTACAGGCAATTTGCGCCGCCAATTTGGATGTTTATCCCTATCCGTCCCCGGTAAATTTTGCAGCTTATCAACTTGAAAAATATCTTCAGGTTGCACCAAAAACACTTTGGCATTACTTGCGGCCATAAAGCTATGTGTTGCCTCTTCAATTCCTTCCGGATAGTTTTCACCGTATAGATAATCTCCATGACGGCAGTTATCTTCCGGCCAAACTCCTGCTTTATCCAAAGCATTCAATAATTTCCATCTATCTGCTTCACGTTTATGGTATGCATTGTGCATATCCTCATCGCTTTTAGTCAATTCTAATTGTCGTGAAAGCGCAATATCATAACCAAACCACCACATTTTAAGCGGAGCCATATCATGTGTCCCTATTGAGGCAAAAACTTTTTCAGGATACTGGTTTGGCTGTTTAAAATCACCCCAACCGGCATTCCAGCGTTCTGCCCATAAAACAGACATTGAATATATATTTTTTTCACCAATACGCTCTAAAAAGCCATCGGGTACATTGCCTATGCTCTCACCTACAATCATACAATGGTTCAAGTGGCTTTCCAATGCCACTATATTAAGCATATCTTCAAAATTATAATAAATATACGTGCCCGACTTGTTTCCTTGTTCCGGAATTACAAACAAACGCATCAAACTCATAACATGATCAATACGCAAAGCCCCTGCTCCTTCAGCAGCAGCGCGCAACATTTTGATAAACGGTTTGTAAGCCCGTTCTTTTAATTCTATTGGATGAAAAGCTCCCAGATTCCATTTTTGTCCGGTTGGAAAAAACGCGTCAGGCGGCGCCCCTGCTCCCGATGATCTGAGATAAGCCCCGTTATCCCCCCAAACTTCGGCACTATCACGTCCGACACCGACAGCCAGGTCACGATATATTCCTATTTTCAAACCGGAAGCAGATACCTGATCAACTGCGGACTTCAACTGTCTCCATGCTTCGAATTGCAAAAATTTAAAAAATCCAATACGTTCTTTGTTGACTAAACGATATTTTTGCATAGCTGCACTGTGCGGAGTTTGATATTCTTTCTCCCATCCGCGCCAACCGCCCCAATGGTTTTGCCATTTTTGTTCATACAAACACTGAAATACTGCCAAATTGTCGAGTTCTTCGCCTTTTTCTTTGCAAAAATTTTCAAAACATTCCATACGTTCTTTATTCTTTTGCATTCTTAAATATAATTTTTCCAAAACTTGTATTTTTAAGGGATAAACTTCACCATACAAAATAGTTTCGGAAGCATTTAATTCTAAAATTTTATCCTGAAGATTTTCAATATCATCAGATATAAATTCGGGAACTTTTTCCACATCAATATAAATCGGATTCAAAAATAAACGGCTTACCGAAAGATAGGGACTGGCTTCTTCCGGAAAACAATGGTTTGGAACATTAACCGGATTCAAGCCCACGACATCAGCGCCTGAACGTCCGCATATCTTTATAAATTCAGATAAATCCGTAAAATCTCCTATTCCCCAATTTCGGCGGCTGCGTAAAGAATAAAGCTGAACAGCATATCCCCATAACTTATTTTCATTCAAAATTTGCGGCTGATAACAACGCAATGGAGCCACAGCCAAAACAGATTTATATTTTCGGCTGCCTATTGAGAATTCAAAATCATAATAGCCTATTTTCAACGAAGATATTATTTTAACAATAATCTTTGTATATTTCCCATATTTTTCATCAGTCGGATTGATTTCAAACAAAATCTGCTCTGCTTTTCTATTTTGATTGTTTTGCAGTTGCAAACCAAATTCTTCATTAAGACAATCGCTTTCAACAACTGCATCAAAATATAAATTTTCTTCATTTCTGACATATATACTTTCTAATACCCGCTGCCAGCGGCGATTTTTTACTTGTTGCAGAGAGTGTTCTATTTCTTCATCACAACCGGCTTTAAATCCCAGTTCTTCTATAAAAAAACGCAAAGTTTCATCATCAACACTGCAAGTTCTGGCACACAATCCTGAATCGCTGTATTCTGTTGCCACACCTATTTCAGAAGCCAATAGTCTTAGTTTTTCATTCATAAAAAGCTGCCTTTATTTTTTTATTTCAAACAACAAAACATCCCATGCCGGAACTTTTATTTCAACACCGGATTTATATTTTTTAGGTTCTATAAAACGTCCGCCGCTGTCTAACAGCAATGTCCATTTAGCAAAAGGCAACGCAGGAAGTTTCCAATCAATATCGGAACTTGAGCTGTTTAATATGCAAAAAACAAACTTATCGTCATTATGCACACAATAAGACAAACTATGTCTGTTGCCGTCATACCAATCAGCATCGCAAAACTCTTTTCCTTGTTCGCTATACCAGGTTAAATCTTTAATTTCATTTCCATCCGGTTTGCCGTTAAAAAACTGATGTCTGTTAAAAATTTTGAGTTTTTTGCGTAAAGCTATCAATTTTTTGACATAGCGAGTAAAAACCGTGTCCTCTTTGCTGATTGCTTCCCATGCCAGCCAGTTTAAAATATTATCCTGACAATATGGATTATTATTGCCAAATTGTGTATGTCTGAATTCATCCCCTGCAAGCAGCATCGGCGTTCCGAAAGCCAGCATCAAAGTTGCCATCATAGCCCGCATACGCACCATACGGTTATTGTTTACCAAAACATCTTTGCTTTCGCCCTCGGTTCCTGAATTCCAACTCCAATTTGAATTTGAACCATCGCGGTTTTCTTCTCCGTTAGCCGAATTATGTTTTTGGTTATAACAAACCAAATCATTAAGACAAAAACCATCATGAGCTGTAATAAAATTAACACTGCTCCATATATTACGGTTATTATAGTTAAAAATATCACTTGACCCCGATATACGGCTGGCCATTTCGGCTGTTTGATACTGATCGCCTTTCCAAAAACGGCGAACAACATCACGAAATCTGTCATTCCATTCAAACCAACGCGCAGGAAAAGCACCGACCTGATACCCTCCGGAACCAATATCCCAAGGTTCGGCAATCATTTTTACTTTTTGCAGCACGGGATCCTGTTCAACAGCATATAAAAAACCGCTTTCTTGAGTAAAATTATTCTTGCGGCGGCACAATGCCGGTGTTAAATCAAAACGGAAGCCATCAACATGCATTTCCTCAACCCAATAACGCAATGAATCCAGTATCAAACGCAGCACATACGGGTTTTCTGCATTAAAAGTCGCTCCGCAGCCGGTACTGTCATAGTAAAAGCGGGGATTTTCAGGATTTAATGTATAATAAGATTGGTTGTCAATGCCTCTGTAACACAGGGTCGGCCCCATCTGATTGCCTTCTCCCGTATGATTGTAGACAACATCGAGGATAACCTCCAAACCGTTAGAGTGAAAAGTTTTCACCATAGTTTTAAATTCATTGATGTCATCACGAATTAAATAAGATTGTTCCGGTGCAAAAAAACTGAAAGTTTCATATCCCCAATAGTTTTGCTTTTGTCCCGCAGGCAAATGTTTTTCGTCTAAAAAAGACTGAACCGGCAGCAATTCCAAAGAGGTTATGCCTAACCATTTTAAATAATTAACGACAGGAAGTTCTGCCAAACCTAAAAAACTGCCTCTGTAAGCATCGCAAATCTGCGGATGCAATTGCGTAAAACCTCGAACGTGGGTTTCATAAACAATTGTATCACTTGGCGGACAAAACGGGTGAATATCTGTTTCCCAGTCAAAAGAATCATTATCAACCACTACTGATTTCGGCACATAAGGAGCGCTGTCCAATTCATTGAAAGACAAATCTTTTTCAGGACTATCAGGATCATATCCGAAAATGGCTTTATGCCAAATCAATTTTCCGACCAATTTTTTACCGTAAGGGTCATACAACAGTTTATTGGGATTAAACCTTTTTCCCTGCTCCGGTTTATAAGGACCATAGACGCGGTAACCATAAACTTGTCCGGGTTTAAGCCCTGCAATATATGTATGCCAAATGTTATTATCATTTTCCAAAATGGAAAAACGGGTAAGTTCCTTGCTTCCGGATTGATCAAACAGGCACAGTTCAACTTTTTCGGCATTTGCCGAAAACAAAGCAAAATTCACTCCTTCGCCATCATAAACCGCGCCGAGAGGATACGGTTTTCCCGATTGTGCTTTTAATCCAGCCATATTAACGTTCCTCCGGTGATAATATATTACCGCACAGGCTTAATAACAATGGTTGACAGCGCCGGCAAAGTTAACTCTATTGAATAAGGACGTTCATTCCAATTTTGCTGCTGCGCCTGACGGATGCCATCATTTTTAACGCCGCTTCCCCAATAATTTACATCATCACTGTTAAAAATTTCTTGATAACCGCAATTTTCAGGAACGCCAATACGATAATTTTTACGAACAACCGGTGTAAAATTGCAGACAACAATCAAATAATCCCCTGCCTCTTTACCCTTTCGGATATAAGAAATAACGCTGTCTGCAGCATTTGAATGTTCAATCCACTCAAAACCGGTGTATTCAAAATCTATTTCATGCAGAGGAGCGTTGCCCTTATACATCAAATTCAAATCGCGCAAACAATTTTGCATACCCTTATACATCGGATATTCAAGCAAGTGCCAACGCAAACTTTCTGCACTGTTCCATTCCCAATCTTGCCCAAACTCACACCCCATAAACAAAAGTTTTTTTCCGGGGTGGGTATACATAAAACCATAATAAGCACGAAGATTGGCAAACTTCTGCCATTCGTCTCCGGGCATTTTGGAAAGCATAGAACCTTTGCCGTGAACAACTTCATCATGAGAAATCGGCAAAATAAAGTTTTCATTAAAAGCGTAAAGCAAGCCGAATGTCAGCATTCCATGGTGGTATTTACGGTGTATAGGGTCTTTGCTGATATATTTCAGCGTATCATTCATCCAGCCCATATTCCATTTATATCCAAATCCAAGTCCCCCCATAGAAGTCGGTCTTGACACCATAGGCCATGCCGTTGATTCTTCAGCACAGGTGCAAGCAGATGGATTTGCTGCATAAACAAGCTCATTCATTTTGCGAATAAACGCAATTGCTTCCAAATTTTCATTACCGCCGTAAATATTCGGTATCCACTCTCCGGGTTTGCGGGAATAATCCAAATACAGCATAGAAGCAACCGCATCGACGCGCAGACCGTCGATATGATATTCCTTAATCCAATACAAAGCATTAGCACAAAGATAATTCAATACTTCCGTACGGCCGTAATTGTAAATCTTTGTTCCCCAATCTTTATGTTCACCTTTGCGGGGATCGGCATGTTCATACAAATGCGTGCCGTCAAATTCGCTCAATCCATGAGCATCTTTCGGAAAGTGAGCCGGAACCCAATCCATAATAACGGCTATACCCGCCTGATGAAATTTATCAATCAGATAACGCAGATCATCAGGCGTGCCGTAACGGCTGGTCGGAGCAAACATTCCAACAACCTGATACCCCCAAGAAGCATCCAGAGGATGTTCTGCCAATGGTAAAAATTCGACATGCGTATACCCCATATTTGTCACATAAGGCACCAGAGTATCAGCCAATTCGCGATAAGTTAAAAATTCGGTTCCGTTTTCACCTTTACGCCGCCATGAACCGGCATGAACTTCATAAACCGACATCGGACGGTCTAAAGCATTATGGTTTTTATTATGCTGCATCCACTCATCATCATTCCAGTGATAATGTCCGAGGTCATACACAACAGAAGCCGTATTCGGACGGCGTTCGGCAAAAAAGCCCACAGGATCTGATTTTGTCAAAATATAATCCTGCTCGGTTTTAATTTCATATTTGTAAATTTCGCCTTCTTTAAGGTCGGGAATAAAAATATCCCACACGCCGCATGTCTGATACTTGCGCATCACATGGCAGCGCCCGTCCCAATTGTTAAAATTTCCAATAACCGAAACTCTTTTGGCATTTGGCGCCCATACGGCAAAACTAACGCCTTTGACGCCATCCATTGTAATCACATGGGCACCGAGTTTTTTATACATTTCAAGGTGGTTGCCTTCTCCCAGAAGATAAACGTCAATATCTCCCAGCGTCGGCATAAAACGGTAAGGGTCTTCCGCTTCATAAAAAATACCGGCATCATTTTCAATTTTAAATTTATAATTTACATCACCGACATTACCAAGATTTAATTGAAAAAAACCGCGTTCATCTAATTTTGACATTTTGCCGAGAGAACTGCCATCGTCTTTTTTAATAACTTCTACCGAGCGAGCATGAGGAAGAAAAGCACGAATAAAAATATTTTTGCTGCCTTTATCTTTATGAATACCCAAAACCGCAAAAACATTACCGTGATCGCCGTCGATTACGGCTTCCATTTCACTTTTTGATAATAAATTTTCCATACAATAACCCTTAAAACTAATATTTAAACTGATAGCCTTCTTGTTTTTAATCTATAAATTCTTATCTCTATAAATGCAAGTTTAATTCCTTATTTATTAAAATTTTTATTTACAATTCTGTATTGACGGATAAATTTTTATATGTATATTAGGTATTGTTTAAACGAACTTTTTTATTTGGAGTAAGTCATGGTAAAATTTAACGAAAATGCCATTAGGGAAGCTGCATATTACAATTGGCAAAATGCAGGCTGCCCTCAAGGCAAAGATGAATATTTTTGGGCAATGGCTGTTGAACAGCTTAGCCAAAAAGCACCTGCCGCTGCTGCCCGCTCAACAAAAAAAGCAAGCACCAAAACAGCTGCAGCATCTGCAAGCAAGAAAAAAACAGCTGCTAAAAAATAATCAGAGCAGATATAAGCAATTTAAAGCCTCTCTTTTGAGAGGTTTTTTGTTGCTCAATTTTGCTTTTGAGCCATAACAATCCAACCATAAACCGGCTGCCCCCCCTCGTTGCGCAGACGTACGCGGTTCATTCTTTCAACAAAAAATCCTTGTCTGGTTAAAGAATTTTCGACATACGTTTTGTTATGTAAAAAACGTCCGGAAGCATGTAAAAACCAATTGTTATCATTAACGTAATTCTCGCTGACGCTGAACAAAACCCGTCCGTCTTTATGCAATGAGGCTGCCAGCAGGGCAAACAAACTTCCCAACTCTCCGAAATATGTAAAAACATCAGCTGCATTTATTAAATCATATTCATCAATATGCGATGCAAGAAAACCATTTATATCTTCATTATACAAATGAGTATAAAGTTTTTTAAGTTTTGCCACTTCAAGCATTTTAGCCGAAATATCAACCCCGTCCAAACCGCGAAATTTGGCATATTTTTTCAAATATGAAGCACACAATCCCGTTCCGCAGCCGGCATCTAAAATTTTCATTTTTTTCAAATTGAGATTGGAATACAGAGAAGCAAGATCCTTAGACATTAAACTGGGAACGGAATAATCCAAACTGTGAAGAACATCTTCAAAATCATCAGCAAAAGCATCAAAAATTTCACGCACAAACAAACTGTTTATTTGACTTACATCTTCAGCATTCAAAATTGCATTTCCCATATGTCTGACAACCGGACTTTCTGGATATTGCCGCAGCCATTTACGAGCATACCCTTTAACATCTGCATAAGGCGATTCAATAGCTGTTTCATAAAGCAGATAGCCGAAATTTATATGTTGGGAATTTTCGCCTTTTGATATATTAACCGCACGCCACCCCATATCAAGTGCTTCGGCATAACGATGGCAGCGTTGATATGCTTGACTGATTGAATTGCATACCCAATAATCCTGTGGATTTTGCGCATAAAGAGGAGCCAGCACTTCTATGGCTTCTTCATTTTTATCCAGCTCCAAACAAATATTTGCGAGCAAAGCCGCGGCTTCTTGCGCCTGAGGATAAAGCTGAACGGTGCGTCGGGCATAAAAATAAGCCGTCGGATAATCTTTCATTTCAAAATAAATTCCGGCTGTGTTAAAATTTGCAGTATAAAATTCACGCTGTTGCTCTAATGCCTGCTGGTAATAATCCAAAGCTTTCGGATATTTTTTAGTGCAATAGCATATATTGCCCAGAACCACCAAAGCCGACACGTTATAACGATTTATACGCAGTGTTTTATGCGCATACCACTTAGCCCAAAACATTTTTTTGAGCTCATAATAAATAATAGCCAGATTAGCCGCAGCAACTTCAGATTTTCCACATACCCGCAAGGCTTTTTTATAATATTGAACAGCTTCGTTCTTTTGTCCGAGCGCATCATAGCAGTTTGCTATCAAAATCAAAATGTCATTACGGTTCAGTTCGGCTTTGTCAAGTTTGAAAAAAGCTGTGAGAGCCGCCGAATAATTTTTCTTTTTGTACAAATCAAGAGCTTTTTTTTCCGATTTAGGCATAG
>CAVIWQ010000020.1:0-9538 GCA_963646605.1 Bacteroidaceae bacterium | reverse complement strand
CTTTCAAATTTCATATTTAAAAAAATATTATTCAATTTTAGTAAAAAAACTATTGACGAATGAAAAATATTAAGTTATTTATCTATTCGTCTTATGGGGGTATGGCGGAATTGGTAGACGCGCTAGACTCAAAATCTTGTGGCCTCAGGCCGTGTCAGTTCGAGTCTGACTACCCCTACCAACAAAGAAAAAGGCTTTGTTTAACAAAGCCTTTTATTTTTTTAAATTCCATTTGACATTATATACCGCAACAACCATTCGATTATTCAATATAATCGTCGCACGTTTTAGATAAGTGTTTATTTTTTTGACTTTTTATTGATATATTTCGACAATTCGCTGATTTTCACCAATCGAAATCCCTTGTCTTTTACCGTTGGAAGCCAAGCCTTCAAAGCTTGATATGTTTGCGCTTTAGGATGCCCTATTGCTATTGCATAGCCGCGTTTACTTGCTATTTCTTCCGTTTGTTTCAGCTGTTTTGTAATATAGTCAAAATCATCTTTATTATCTAAAAACACATTACGCATTGTCAAATCAATTCCAAAGCGTCTGGCTTGTTCGGGAGCCGCCGAATGAGGCGTTGTCTTAGAATCTAAAAAACCTATCTTGCGGGCTGCCAATTCCTTCATTACCACCGCCATACGATGTTTATCTTCCGTTATACGGCTGCCCATATGATTATTTACATGTTTGGCTTCAGGAATAGCTTCAAGCATATTACGCAAAGTGAACAATAATTCTTCATCATTCATTTTTGTAGTCAACATTGTCGGAGTAAAATTTTGCATAACCTGCGGTTCCATCGGCAAATGCGCCATAATTTCCTGCCCGCTGGCTTTGGCTAAAGATATTTGTCCTTTTAAATTTTTGGCATAAGTCAGAAAAGAAGCATTAATCGGATATTTCAGACTTGCAATATCGCGGGTGCGGCTGACACTAATTCCCATATCATCAATAACTATGGCTATCATCGGTAAAGATGTTTTTTCCGCCGGTGTCTTTTCGGGAATAACAATATCTTCCGGAATTTTCTCCTCATAAAGTTTATAAACTTCTTCATTTGTGAGTTTTATATCATCGACTCGAGTAACAATTTCATCAGGCTGAATTGATGAAACATCTTCAATTTCAAGAGTATTTTTCAGCAAACCGTTCTCTAGTTGAAACAAACGATAATCACCGGCTTCATCATGATTTAAGGCTGTTTTCAAAAAGGCTTTTTCTTCCTGCTTTGCTGTTTCTTCTTTTCTCAGACTGACAACCGGATATTTTTCCATTTGGAGATTTGGCAAAGCTTTTTGAGTTTTAGGTTTTAACTCTGCAAAAAGCATAAACAACAAAATTATGCTTAAAATACAATTAAGTACAAAAATAATTTTTCTTACTGTTTTGTTTCTTGATTTTGCTTGTCCGTTTACCTTTTTTCGGAATGTTTTTTCCAAAGGCAATTGCAACTGCGACACACGGCGTTTAAAACGCTGTGTGCCGCTTTTTTTCATAGTTGTTTTACGGTGAACCAAAATTCCAGTCCTATTTGTTGCGCAATGTCGGAAAAGCGATAACATCGCGAATAGTTTCAGCACCGGTCAGCAAAATTGCCAATCGGTCAATTCCCATTCCCATACCGCCTGTCGGAGGCAAAGCATTTTCAAGAGCGGTAACATAGTCTTCATCCAGCATTTGAGCTTCATCATCTCCTGCTTCTCGCTCTGCGCACTGCGCTTCAAAACGCGCGCGCTGTTCTAACGGATTTGAAAGTTCAGAATAAGCACAGCCAACTTCCATACCGCCGATATACGCATCAAAGTGTTCAACCAAACGCGGATTACTGCGGTGAGTTTTGGCCAAAGGCGAAATATCGCGCGGCATATCCATCACTAAAACCGGCTGCACCAAATTTGGCTCAACTTTCTCATCAAATGCCAATTGTACAACTTTTCCCCAATTACTGCATCCGGAAGCGTCAATACCAACGGATTTTACCATTTCTCTGGCTTCTTCCACTGTCTGAGCCTGCATGAGATCAATACCGGTATATTCTTTTACCAAATCCACAATTGAGGCGCGTTTAAATGGCTTTGACAAATCGATTTCGGTTCCGTTCACTTCTATAATTTCACTGCCGTTAACTTCACGGCAAACAAAACGCAGCATATCGGGAATCAGTTCGGCCATATCATTATAATCAGCATAAGCCTGATAAGCTTCCAAAGACGTAAATTCAGGATTATGTTTTTTATCAATTCCTTCATTACGGAAATTGCGTCCGATTTCAAAAACACGGTCAAAACCGCCGACGACCAATCTCTTCAAAAACAACTCTGGCGCAATACGCAAATATAAATCCATATCCAATGAATTATGGTGCGTAATAAACGGTTTGGCATTGGCTCCGCCCATAATGCTTTGCAGCATAGGCGTTTCTACTTCCATAAATCCGTGCTGTTCAAAATAGTGGCGGACAGCCGAAGTGATACGGCAGCGTTTTTTGAAAATTTCGCGGCTGTCATCATTCATAATAAAATCAACATAGCGCTGACGATAGCGCGCTTCAACATCTGTTAAGCCATGAAACTTTTCCGGCAGCGGCTGCAATGATTTTCCGATAATATCAAATTTTTCGGCAGCAATCGACAACTCACCGCGCGGCGTACGACGAACAAAGCCGCTCACACCGACCAAATCACCGACATCTAAAGATTTAAGTAATTCCAGCCCTGCTTCGTCAAGGTGTGATTTATGGCAAAAAATCTGAATTTTTCCGCTGTTATCCTTCAAATCGATAAACATACCGCTGTTACGTACAGCCATTGCACGACCGGCAACGGTAACGCGGTCTTCCGTATTTTCACCGGCGGCAAGTTCAGCATATTTTTTTTGCAAATCGGCGGCGAAAGCATTGGGTTTAAAACTATATGGATAAGGATTGTAGCCTTTTTCTTGCAATGAGGCAAGCTTTGCCAATCTTGACTCTCTATGAATATTTGTTTCAGTAGCCATCAGTATTTTCCTATTTTTAAGTTAGCAATCAAACTGCCGGATACTATAAACAAATCTGTAATAACTTGCAACCGAAAATAAAAACGCTTGACCGCAAAAAAGAACTAAAGTAGAACATTTATATATTGAATTTTAACGGAGATTGCAATGCTGACCCCAAAACAATACAAATTGCTTATGTTTATTGATAACACCATAAAAGAAAACGGGTGCTGCCCTTCTTACGAAGAAATGAAACAGGCTGTCGGCATTAAATCAAAATCGGGTATTTATGCTCTTATTGAAGAACTGATTGAACGCGATTTTATCCGCAAACTTCCGCACAAAGCCAGAGCGCTTGAAGTTTTGAAAATTCCCCGTTTCAAACCGCGCGAAATTGTCGAAGAAGAGAAAAAAATAAAATTGGCATTGCAAAATTCTTCCGCACAAATTCCTTTGTACGGCAAAATTGCCGCCGGCACGCCGATTGAAGCAATAGCTTATGAAAACGAAACTATTTCAGTTCCTTTTGATTTTATTGACCGCGGTGATTTTTATGCACTGAAAGTCGAAGGAGAATCTATGATTGAAGCGGGAATTATGGACGGCGATACAGCTATTATTAAACGAGCGCAAGTTGCGGAAAATGGACAAATTGTTGTAGCTTTGGTCGATGACAGCGAAGCCACACTCAAAATTTGGCAAAAAAAGAAAGATGAAGTCTGGCTTGTTCCCTGCAATAAAGATTATGAAATACGCAAACTGCCGTTATCCCGTGTAAAAATTCAAGGCGTTTTGAGTGGAATTATTCGTCGTTACCACTGATTTTTTGTCAAAATACACTTGTTTTTTTGTACAATTATGTTATGATATGGCTAATAAAATCAATATGAGGAATTTACCATGGCAAACAACAGACCATATTTTGCTTTGAACGATCAACGCCTTAACAGCATTGAACCCGAGGAAATCGAGAATTATTGGAAAAAACAAGCGAAAGACCACGAAATTCCGCAAGGCGATGTTTTTGATGATGTCCGTACCAGTTTAGAACAACGCAAAGAAAATATGAAAAAAGGACAAATCGACCGCCAGTTAGAAATGCTCCACAGCCGTCCAGAGCAATATACTGCTCTGTACAACATGCAGGCGGATATAAACAACTTTGCAATTGCCAAAGATCCTCAAAACCCTGATTCTGAAAGCATAACTCCTTTCAAAGCGTCTCCTATCAAAGAAGATGAAAACGGCAATTTGAGTATGAAAGTTGCTTCATTGCAGCCGGCTGGTATTTCTATGGAAATTGTCGACGGACGCGTTCAATTTTCACCTGAAGATATGAATCCTGAAAAAATGATGGCGATGGTCGAATTTTTACAACGCCATGGATTGACGGTTGATGTTTCAAATTTGAAATTGGAAAATGCCGATCAAAAGACGGAAGAACTGTTTTCAGAAAGCGTTAAAGCTATTGAAGAAGAAAATAATTATCTCAACAGCGTTGAAGGTTCGCAAATTATATTCGGTTCAACAGAAAGCAATGCGGAAGACTTTGAAAATGGCGCGACTGAAGCTTTTGAAAATATTGATGAAGATGACAGAAATGCTCGTGCCGGAGAAGTTGATGATAGTGCCGTAGATGATGAAGAAGCTGATGATGAAAGTTCTGCAAATGAAGGTAACGAACTTGATGAAGATGAAAATCAGAATGAATCCGAAAACTCTGCAGAAACTCAAGAATCCGAAAAAGAAAGAAAAAAACGCCTTAAAGAAGAAAAAAAGCTTCTAAAAGCCGAGCAAAAAAAGAAAGAAGCCGAAAGAAAAGCTAAATTAGCCAAAGAAAAAACTGCCAAACAAAAAGATTTGGACACCATAAACAAAGGATTGCGCGAATGGATGGACAAAAACAAAACCCGCGGTTACAGCTGGTATGAAGGAAGTTGCTGGAATGGAGGCTGGAAGACATTTACAGCTTATCCGTCTGAAAGCACTGATCCTTTGCGCAAACCTTTTACTGTCGATCCGAAATCAGGCGAAATTAAATGTAACTATGAATTTAAAATTTATACACGTATTAACAAAAACGGTGAGATTGAAATTGCATATTCTTTACCTCCTGGGAAAACATTAACTGATGATCAGGCTTATTTGATTACCAGTGTAATGAAAGATGCCGGAATTACAAAGGTTAAATTCGGTGGAATGAGTGATTCTAATGAAGGTGTTATGCGAACAGCCTGTGCTAAACGACTGATGATTCCGGTCGGACATAAAATTAATGCGGAACGTTTTGATAAAATGTCCGAAGCCGCAGCCAAAAAAGCCGATGCCAACAGTCCGGAATTGTACCGTTACAAATATGATTTGGCCATGCAAATAAAAGCCAACTGGGAAGCAAAAGGTAAAGATGTTAATGCCGAAAAGAACAGAACCAACCCTGATTGCCGCCGTATTCGCTGGGCAGTCGGCGCTTATCAGCTGCACCCGTTCCGTGATTTGTGGGAAGATTTTGGTTTGCGTTCTAAATTTGAAGAGGCCGTAGCCAAAGGTACTCCAGGGATGGCAACAACTGATAAAGGTGAAACCAACGGTGCTTCTCAAGTTATCGGAGCCACGATGGCCGTTGTATCACTGTACAAAATCTATGATGCAAACGCCGGACAAAGTCTGACCGTTCGCGATTTACTGCAAGGCAAAGAAAATCTGCTGCGCAATGAAGCAGAAAAGAATGCCTTAAAGAATTCATTAACCGGAAAAGACAGCCTTGACACCAATGTTAGGGATTTGTCACCAACCGCAATGAAAGGCATTTATGCTGCCATGTGCGCAACCGAAACCGAAAAAGCGAAAGAAGATATTGATAACCGCTATATAGAAATTTTGAAAAACAATCAGGATATAGATGGTAAAGGCGAAAGCCCTGAAAAAGCCGTATCCGATTGCCTGAATAATGCCAGAGCCAGAATTGAAGATGTTAACGGACAATTGGAAGATTGTGATCTGAAAAAAATCTATTTAACAAGATTTTCATTACCGCGCCACGATTTTACAAAAGCACGTGCTCGAGCTGAACAAGAAGGTTTGATTGTGCATAGAGAGAGAAACAACTCTGCAAATTCCTCAAGAACAAACCGCAGCAATTCTCCTTTGAATAATCAGACAAGAAGACAAGCAACACGCTAAATAATAAAAAATCTTTACCCCGAGTTTACTCGGGGTTTTCTTTTGGGCAAAAGTTAAACTGTATCTTTGGGATATAATTTTTAAATTGTCTAAAAGTTACCATAATGTATCTTTAAGCTATGCTCATAAGTAAGGTATAGTTAGTAGATTAGCTCAAAATACCGATATCGAATTTAGATTCTGATGTATATCCTGACTAATAGTCGAAATACCGTTGCTCGTAAGACAATGAAGCCTATTTCTCTAACTTCAAACTGCCCAATTAAAGATGCCGAAACATTAGATGCTGAAATAAAGAAATCAGCAGAATAATATTTCTGCAAAACATTTAATAAAAAATCCTCCATTAAGGAGGATTTTTTATTTGTATCCGGCTAAAATTACAAACCGACAATACGTGCCAAAGCTTTTTCAACCTTTGCTTTATTATCCAAAGCTTCAGCCTGACGGCGGCGTTCTTCTTCAACCACCGCAACCGGAGCTTTGTCGACAAAAGCAGGATTGCTCAGTTTGCGAGCATATCCATCAAGGTTTTTATTTAATCCGGCTAATTCCTTTTGCAATCTTTCACGTTCTGCAGCAAAATCGACAACACCTTTCAATGGAATCAAAACTGTATTTTCGCGGAAAACCGTTTGCACCATATCCGGCGTTATTTCACCGGTGTAAGGTTCGATTTTTTCCAAACGAGCCATTGCTTTAATAATATCGTTAAAATGTTCAATATTAGCAACAGACTGCTCATTTGCTCCCTGTACATAAACAGTTAACTTCGAGCTTGCAGGCAAATTCATCTCCGCACGCAAAGAACGAATAGCCGTGATAAGTTCTATAACCCAATCAATATGGTTCAGAGCTTCATTGTCAACCTCTTCTGCTTTCGGCCATGGAGCAACAATAATATCATCTGATGCTTTGTGGCAATTATTCCATAATTCTGCTGTGATAAACGGCATAAACGGATGTAAAATAACTAAAATTCGATTTAATACCCAAGCAAAAACAGCTCTGGTTTCTGCTTTAATTTCTTCGTCTGTTCCATATAAAATCGGCTTAATCATTTCGATATACCAATCACAGAACGCTCCCCAAACAAATTGGTAAACACCATTGGCCGAATCTGAAAAACGGAAATTGTTTAAGTTTTCTGTCAATTCATTAGAAGTTTGGCGAACTTTCGCAACAATCCATTTGTTAACCGGATGTTTAATAGTTTCAACATCAAAGCCGTCAGGCAAAACACATTCGTTCATTTCACCAAAGCGTGCCGAATTCCAAAGTTTTGTAGCAAAGTTACGATAGCCTTGAATACGAGCTTCTGAAACATTGATGTCACGTCCCTGAGTTTCCATTGCCGCCATAAAGAAACGCAAAGCATCGGCACCATATTTTTCGATGATTTCCATCGGGTCGACCGTATTGCCTTTTGATTTTGACATTTTGCGCCCTTGTTCATCACGAACCAGACCATGAATATAACATTTTTTGAAAGGCACTTTTTTCATCATGTACATACTCATCATCATCATACGGGCAACCCAGAAAAAGATGATGTCAAATCCCGTAACTAAAACAGAAGTCGGATAAAATGTATCCAAAAATTCGGTTTTATCAGGCCATCCTAATGTTGAAAATGCCCACAATCCAGAAGAAAACCATGTATCCAAAACATCTGTTTCACGACGTAATTCAACATGTTTGCCATAATATTCATCGGCAGCAGCCTGTGCTTCTTCTTCATTTTCCTCACAAAAAACTTTTTCATCAGGACCATACCAAATAGGCATTTGGTGTCCCCACCACAATTGGCGTGAAATACACCATGGCTGAATATTGCGCATCCATTCAAAATAGGTTTTTTCATAGCTTTTCGGCACAAATTCCATTTCGCCGTTTTCAACAACCCGCATAGCTTCAACCGCAAGTTTCGGCGCATCAACAAACCATTGATCTGTCATTAACGGTTCAATTACGACACCTGAGCGATCACCATAAGGAATAACCATCGGGTGATCTTCTATTTTATCCATCAAACCGAGAGAATCCAAAGTTTCAATAGTCTTTTTGCGGGCAGTCTGGGTATCCAATCCGGCAAACGGAGTATTTTCGTTTAAGGTAGCATCAGGATTCAAAATATTTATTAATGGCAAATTGTGTCTTTTGCCGACTTCAAAGTCATTAAAATCGTGCGCCGGTGTAATTTTAACCGCACCTGTCCCTTTTTCAGGATCGGCATGGTCATCAGCTATAATAGGAATGGCTTTATTGATAATCGGGATAATACATTCTTTGCCGATAAGATGTTTTAACTTTTCATTATCTTTGGAAATAGCAACTGCCGTATCGCCGAACATTGTTTCCGGACGAGTGGTAGCAATATGAACAAACTGCCCTTCTTCGCCTTTAATCGGATATTTGTAGTAATACATCTTGCCTACCGTTTCCTTTTGAATAACTTCCAAATCGGAAACCGCCGTCATAAATTTTGAATCCCAGTTAACCAGTTTTTTAGCTTTGTAAATCAAGCCGTCTTTATACAAGTTTACAAAAATTTTACGAACAGCGCGGCTCAAACCTTCATCCATGGTAAAACGAGCGCGCGACCAATCACACGACGCCCCCAAACGGCGCAGCTGTTTGCAAATTGTACCGCCTGATTTTTCTTTCCATTTCCAAACCGTTTCAATAAACTTCTCGCGCCCCAAATCATGGCGGGTAATTCCTTCTGCAGCCAAATTACGCTCTACAACCATTTGAGTAGCTATACCGGCATGATCCATCCCCGGCTGCCATAAAACATTTTTGCCCTGCATACGGTTATAGCGGATTAAAATATCCTGCAGCGTATCATCAAGCGCGTGCCCCATATGCAAAACACCTGTCACATTTGGAGGCGGAATAACCACAGCAAATGCTTCTTTGTTTTTATTCATATTAGGTTTAAAGTAGCCGTTTTCTTCCCAAGAGGCATAAATTTTTTCTTCAAAATTTTTAGGATCGTAGGTCTTTTCCAACATTGTTATTTCCTGTTTGTTGTAGTTTAAATCATCAAAATCCGCTTACTTTTCGCGGAAGCACAAAAAATTTTCAGGCCGGCGCTAAAAATTTTAGCGTTTGCCAGCCTTTACCATCACTCGTTCAATTTCTTTGCCGATTATATCCGGAAGATAATTTTTCAACCAATCGTGTAAAACCGGAACTATTTCATTAATTACAGCCTGTTCCGCCAATTTGCGTACGGATAAATCTACCATGGGCAATTCACGATTTCTGTCGGCAAAAATTTTTGCAAAACTTTCTGCTATTTCCGTTGCTGTGTCATCTTGCTCAATTTTAACCTCCATTGAGGGACGAGCAACGTTTTGTTCGTCTT